>JBDSXU010000214.1:0-4990 GCA_039926005.1 Marmoricola sp. | reverse complement strand
GGAACCCCTGCGTCCTCGAGCCGACGCGCGAGATCGGGACTGATCATGGATCCAGTGTGCCGTCAGAGCCTGACGCCAGCCCACGCCCGAGAGCGACCGACTTACCAGCGCTCGGGGCCAGGTCGTCGACTGGGCCGCGCTAGTCGGCGCCCGTGCACGCTCACCGGCATGACCGCGCGGATCGCGGCATGTGCGTGCGTCGCTCAGTGTGCGTGAGCTGGCTGCACCAAGGGCAGTGTGGACCGGAGAGGCCCTGCGAGCACCTGGACGACCGAGTCAGGGAGTGGCGGTCCAGGACGGCTCTCGAGGTCGGCCTCATACGTCGGATCGACCCGAGCGGAGCAGTCGCAATCCAGATACTCCTCGGCCCCGTAGCACCGGTTGGCCAGACTCGACTCGAAATCGGGCGGCGCGAGCCGAGCCAGAAGTCTGATCATCGGTCCACTGATGACCGATGGACGAGCCCGAAGGTCTGCGGCCATCAGCCCGGCAAGGCGCTCCACAGCACTCTCGGTGTCCATCTCAGGCACTCCGTGCCTCTCACACAGTGCGTCCGTCAGGGGGTGGACAGTCCATGCACTGACGCTCTCGTCGAAGCACGCGAGCTCTGCGATCTCTGGTTCGGCGACGTCTTCGAGGAGGAGCGCCACCGCGAGATCGGGCCAATCCCCAGGGCGAATGAGGCTCAACCGCTCAGCGGCTCTGGCGACGCGCAAGGTCTCCCGGAGAGTCGCGGTGTCCACAGCATGATCGTAGGCCCGGCCCGCATCGCTCGCGGAGATTGAGCGCACTCTCATCGGCACATCCACGCGGATCGCGGCTGAGTGCGTTCAAGCGAGCGCGGCGCGTTCCGAGTGACCTGAACAGCGGTCCACGGCGTGTCAGCTGAGTCGACGAACTTGGAGTGCCTCAGCGTCTACGCCTTGTGTGAGCGGGCGTCGTGGCGTTCCCGCGAGATTCTCCTGCGTGCTTTATCCCGGAATGCGACGGTATGTCAGGGAGAACATATGACACAGCAGGAAGTGCCGCCGGTCGCACCGGCGCCGCACACGTATCCGGCGTACCCCACCACGAGCGACCGGGAGCGCCTGCTGCCCCCGCCGTCGACGACGTCGGCCACGTGGGCCCTCAGTCTCGCGGTGATCCCAATCCCGCTCGCCAACATCGTTGCAATGGTTCAGGAATCGTCGTACTCCGGAGGTGCCGGGACGGTAGGAACTACGGCCGGGGACAGGCAATCGCAGCCCTGGTGATCGCACCGCTGTGGCTTGTTGTCGTCCTGGCGGCGCTCACCGCGAACTTCGCCGGAACAGCTGGCGGCGGTCCGTCAGGGGCCGTTGAGCAGAGGGGCGACGTCTCGGTCTTCGCCCTCGAGAAGGGCGACTGCCTCATCTCGGCCATCCCTGAGGACGTCAGTACCCGGACCGTCGAGGTCGGACCCTGCTCAGGTCCGCACGCGGCTGAGGTGTACGCCGGCTTCGACCTCGCCGATGGCCCGTACCCCGGTCGCGACCAGGTGCTCCGCCTTGCCGAAGGGGGGTGCACCAAACGCTTCGGTGAGTCCGCCGGCTCCACCCGCGACTTCTCGGAGACGGACCTCAGCTACCTCTATCCCGCACCCGAGTCCTGGCCCACCGAAAAAGGGGTGCTGTGCATCGTCGGCACCGCCTCGGCCGACGCGCCCTCAACCGCCTGACGACCGGCCATCGACTATCGAACGCCGATCGCGGCATGTGCGGACGCTGCTACTCCGAATTTGCTCGTGCGCAGAAGCCGCGAACACCCTTGTACTTCTGCTTGGAAGCAAAGGTCCTTGCGGTTCCAACCCAACCAAGACGCGACCAAAACCGCGAACATCGCACCTCACTCGGGCGGTCGCCTGCGCGTCAAAATCCGGCGGACCCGGCTGGCGCCTTCGACGAGACCGATCGGCATCCGAAATCGGCGAGGATCCGTTGGGCCTCTGCGAGGTCAGAACCGAGTCGCGCAGTCACACCCAGTAGGGCGTCTCGTCATCGCAGAAACCTTCAAGGGCCCCATGGTCCACCGGAAACGCCTGGCTCTTTCCGATCGTCTCTTCAAGTCCTTCGCGCTTCGCGCTCGCTGCAACTTGCCTGATCGTTCAAGGAGCATCCGCCCAAAAGGGCCAGCACAAGGACCGTGCCAAAGGTGGCGATGCCTGGAACGCCCGGCTTCACCACATCGCCCAATCTCTCACAACTGATCGGTCAGATCGGCGCAGATTAGCGGGCGTGGCCGTGCTCCAGATCTGCCTTGGCGCGCCCCAGTCCATCCATGCCGCAAAGGATGACTTACGACGCCGGGTGAGGCGACTGACTTCTCCAAAACCGCCCGGATCAGCGGCATGATCGGGCGGAGCCTTGGCGCTTCACCGGGTCGGCCGTTCCGGTCTACCTTCGCTCGTCGAGGCGGCGGATCCACGAGGCCACACCAGCCGGGTACAAAGGCAGGGACTCACCTGCGTCGTCGAAGGGGCGCCAGACAACCGAAACGATGGCGCCATCGCTCTCCGTCAGGGTCGCGTCCATCACGGCTGGCTGAGGCTCGAGCCGGCCGGAGTAGAGGAAAACGATCTCGTGACCGAGCACGCCGTCGATCCGAAAGATGTTCTCCACCGTTGTCAGGAAGGCGAGGTCATGGATGGTCGCTCCGAGTTCCTCATCCACTTCGCGCACGATGGCATCGCGGTGGGTCTCGCCGACGTCGACACCGCCACCGACTAATCGGTGGTAGCCGTCGGGGTTCTCAACCGTCGGTCGATTGAGACTGACCGCGTGGGCGGTGTGGTCTTCGTTCGGTGCGACCAGCATCGCCTTTACTCGGATGAAAGATCTGTCTACCGACACGCGCCGAGACTAGCCACACAGTTAGCCAATCGAGCGACCGCTCATCGGCACGACCGCGCGGATCGCGGCAGAGTCGGGCGCCACAACGCATGCGGCGGCCAGCGACTGACCTTGGCAGCCCGCAGATCGATATGACAACATGCTTGTCATGTCTTCGCGACGGCAGGACCTGATCTACGACGTGCTGATGCACGTGCGGCCCGTCACGGTGGCCTCGGCGCGGGTCGTCGAGGCAACGTGGCGCGAGCACCGCGTGAGCGTCGGGATGCGGGCGGTGCTCGCCGTCCTCGCCTCAGGTCAGCGTCCGGTGCCGGAGGTCGCCGCGCACCTCGACCTCACCCGTCAGGCCGTCCAGCGACACGTGAACGACCTGCTCGCCCTCGGCCTGGTCGCGACTCGGCCCAATCCCGCGCACCGGCGCTCTGTCCTGGTCGCCTTGACCGACGACGGCAACCAGCTCTGGCGTGAGCAGCACGAGCAGGAGCTGATGGCACTCGCGCCGATGGCTGCCGGGTGCTCGCGGGCCGATCTCGAGGCCACCGTCCGCGTCCTCGACGCGCTCGGCGCCGACGTAAGCGCGCGGGCGCGGGAGCTGGGGGTCGACGGTGTCTGAGGTGGACTACAACAGCGGCGGCGAGCCGTTGTACGACGCCGTCACCACCGGGAGGCTGCGGATCGCCAATCTGGTCGAGAGCCTGAGCGACGAGCAGTACCGCAGCCCGACGCTCTGCGCGGGATGGACACCGCACGAGGTCGCCGCGCATCTGCTCCAGCCGATGCTGGTCGGGATCGCGCGGTTCGTGGTGGTCTCGCTGCGCTACCGCGGCGACGTCGACCGCACCGTCGACCACGTGACCCGTGACCTCGCGCGCCGCCCTCGCGCCGAGGTGGTTGCGCTGCTCCGTGAGCACGCCTCCGACCGGGTCTCGCCGCCGCGCGTCGGCCCGTGGGGCCAACTGGCCGAGGTGTGCCTACACTTGCGCGACGTCGCGCGCCCGCTCGGCCTGGCTGGTCCACACTCCGACGCGCCGCAGGCCGACTGGGCGCTGCTCCTCGGCTACCTGACCAGCCCGGTGGTCGCCCCTGCGCTGGTTCCGCCCGGCCGCCTGGAGGGCGTGCGGCTCATCGGTCCGGCTGGCGAGGTGTGGGAGAGCGGCACCGAGGTGCGTGGGCCGCTCGAGGCGCTGGCCATGGCCGCGACAGGCCGCCGGGCAGCCCTCGAAGACCTGGCTGGGCCCGGCGTACCGGTCCTGGCCGACCGACTCGGTCCGGAATAGCCAAACCGCCGACGAGCGCCCCGCACATCGGCTTGACCGATCGGATCGCGGCAAAGTGAGCGGACCGTGTCCCGATCTCAGTCAGACTCACCTTCCAGCGGGCGCTTAGTGAAGTCTCCTGCGTAGTAGCCCCGGTGCTGCCGGATCGGTCCGACGAACACGCCTGATTCGATCTCGATGTCGATGGTTGCGGCCATGGTGCTCACCTCCCGGCTGTCGAAATGCTTCCACTCGTTTAGACCTCCGCCCGATACCGCAATCATCGGTTCGTCAGCCTGAGCCAGGCCTGAAACGGTGAGCGAGCTGCAACGCTGACGCGCCAATCCACTGATCTGTGACCCCGCTCTCTGCGGCTTCTCGCGGAGGCCTGGCCGCGCGCCACAAGGACGACCAGTTCGATCCGCCAGCGTCCCGCGCACGCGGGACAGCAGTGCCTACGACCTCGAACTGATCGTCCTTGTGGCGTCGTTGGCGAAGACCGGACCACCCGCGAACCACCCGACGGGTAAAGACCAGTGGCACAACGACACACCACACCGCCTTCGGACAGTCCCGGGCCGACCCATGAAGCCACGATGATGGCCGCACATACGCAAACCTCGAAGGTGGCTCGACGTCCTCGGCGTGCCGCGCGTCCACCTCTGGACAATGAGCCGCAGAGGATGCAGACTCCTAACTATGTTAGGAGTTCCGAAGCGCGATAGGGCAGCCGAACGACGTGCGGCGACGCGGCGCGAGATCATCGATGCCTCTTGGGACGTGGCACGAGAACTGGGGCTGGCCCAACTCACCCTCCGCGACATCGCCGAACGGGTCGGGATGAAGGCCCCTTCGCTCTACTCCCAC
>JBDSXU010000213.1:0-2772 GCA_039926005.1 Marmoricola sp. | reverse complement strand
CTTCTGCCCGGTGATCTTGTAGCTGCCGTCCTCGCCCTTGACAGCCTTGGTCTTGATCGCGGAGACGTCCGAGCCCAGCGCGGGCTCCGACATCGAGAACGAGCCGCGGACCTCCCCGGTGGCCATCTTCGGGAGGTACTTCTGCTTCTGCTCCTCCGTGCCGTGCTGCATCAGCAGGTAGGCCACGATGAAGTGGGTGTTGATCACACCCGAGACGCTCATCCAGCCGCGGGCGATCTCCTCGACTGCCAGCGCATAGGTCAGCAGCGACTCCCCCAGACCGCCGTACTCCTCGGGGATCATCAGCCCGAAGATGCCGAGCTCCTTGAGGCCCTCCACGATCTCGGTGGGGTACTCGTCCTTGTGCTCGAGCTCGGTGGCGACCGGAAGTATCTCCTTCTCCACGAACTGGTGAACCGCGGAGAGGATCTCTTCCTGGATGTCGGTGAGGCCTTCGGTCTCGCAGAGGCGACCCATGCTGTACGTCCTTACGGGTGGAGGTCTGAGCGAACTCAGATCGGGCGTCGGGCGAGCATTCTCGTCGTACGCCGGAACGGGCGCTCGGCGCAAGGTTACTGGCGGTGCTCACACGGCCACCATGACCAACCTCACCTCGAGGCTACGTCCTCGGCTCACCAGGGACCGCATGCCTCCCGCGCAGCAGCACGTGACGCAGCACCGGGAACCTGCGGGCGAGGCCGACGCGGAGACCCGGGTCCTCGCGATCATGGCTGGCCGCGAGCTCCCCACGCATGGCCCGCCGCTCGTGCCGCAGGTGGCGCACGTCGTGCAACATCCGCGCCGCCAGATCGACGGCGACCTCGGCGACCTCGGCCTCGGTGACCGAGTCCGGCACCCGCCGCTCGGCGAGCTGGTCCGGCACGAGCAATGCGTCCAGGTCGCCCACCACGTCGAACCCTTGCGCACTGATGTAGTCGACCGCCGAGCGCCCGCGCGCCCTGATCTCCTCGACACGCTCCGCCGGTGGCCAGAACGGGTCGCCACCTCGGGGCACGAGCCGCTGGTCGGCGAGGAACGTGCGGATGTAGGTGCCCCGGTCGATCGCGGAGTTGAACGCGACGAGGTGCTGGTTGATGCGTCGCAGCGTCTCGGTCTCGACCAGACCCATCGACGCGTTCGGGAAGCCCGGGCTCAGGTCGACCGAGTGGGGATCGACGCCGAGGAGGGCGGCGAATCGGTCCCAGATCTCACGCCTGAGCGCCGGCGGGGAGGGAAGTGGGAGCACGTGGACGCGATCGGGCGGGAACGACGGCGACCAGCGCTCGAGCACCCGGTGGATGTCGAGCGTGCGCCAGTTCCAGACCGCCGTGGTGTCCTCGGACTCGGTGAGGGAGTACTCCTCCATCGGCGTGGTGTCACGGTTCTTGATGCTCTCCTGCCAGCTCGCGGTGAACAGGCCGAGTGGCTCGCGCCCCGTGACGACCAGGTGAACCTCGGCGGGGGCCAGTTCCTCGACCATCCGGGCGGCCTGCGCGGACGCGGCAGCGGCGAAGAACTCGTGGCTGATCAGTGCCGTCTCGTCCCACTCGTCGGTGTCGGCACGGAGCCGCTCCCAGGCACGGAGGCGGCGCGGGCTGTGCTTCTCGAAGGCGGGATCCTGCCGGATGATCCGACTCACCCAGAGGTGCTCCTTGCGAGCGAGGCCCGGCAGGCGCAACCCCTGGCCCTCGAGGATCACGCGGTTGGCCCAGACGATCGACTGGAGATAGGTCGTGGCGGTCTTCGGAAGCCCGACGTGCAGGAAGACCCGTTTCGCCATCGTCAGGCCGCCTCAGATCGTCCGGGAGTACTTCTCGAGCGCCGCGGCGATCCCGTTCTCGTCGCGGGCAGCCATCGGCAGGAGGAGCTGCTCCACGAGGTCGGTCACCTCGGCCAGCCGGATGTTGAGCTGGCGACACTCCTGCACCTCGGCCTCCAGCTCCTTGAGACGCTGCTGGAGCTCGTCGAAGAGACCACCCGAGACGGTACGCGCCACCCGCTCGACCGCTCGCCGCCTGAAGCTCCGCTTCACCGCTGCCATTCCGCCACCAATCGCGCGACTGGACGATCCGGCCCCACCGTCTCACCGGGGCGCGATGTCTCCTTTTGAGTGACCTGTGTGCTGTGCACCATATCGGCTCCCGACGCTCGCAGGATCTCGGTCACGCGGCGGACGTCCTTGGGTCGCAGCGGGTCCTCCTCGGAGGTCACCCGTGGCTGCCCAGGCGTGCGGACGTCGAAGTCTGCGTAGAGTCGCCCGCCGCCGCAGAGCGACATCCGCGCGAACCTGGCCAGCTCCGCCACCCCATGGAGGTCGGTCGCGTCGATGAGGTGGTTGGCGAGCAGCGTCGGTGTTCTGGCCATGCGCGCGACCCTGGCCCCCTGTCCCATCACCGTGCGCAGCTCGTGCAGGTTCATCCACGCGACCTCGAGGTCGAGGCCCTCCTTCTCGGCCACCCGTCCTACGGCGTCGGCCGAGCCGTGCGAGTAGTCGAGGGCCAGCGTCGGCACGCCCTGCCGGGCGAACCAGAGCGCGTCGGCACCCCGCCCGGCGCCGACGTCGACGAGCCGGTCGATGACGCCCTCCTGTTTCAGGGCGTACTCCGCGAGTGGGCTCGGCTGCTTCGACGGCACCTTGCCCCTGCGCCGGCTGTAGCGCCCGTCCCAGGTGTTGCGATGGATCCGGATCCCGCGGAACCACCCGTTGAGCCGCCGGCTGGTGGTGCGTGGTGTCTCGAAGTGGAACGCGGGGTCCGGCACCTTCCAGCCCGG
>JBDSXU010000212.1:0-7346 GCA_039926005.1 Marmoricola sp. | reverse complement strand
GCAGCCCGAGCAGCAGCAGCCAGGCCGCGGGTGGCTCGAAGGCCGCCTCCGGGACGAAGGCTGCGTCACGGGCCGAAGCAGTGAAGGACCGCTTCGAGGACCTGAAGGAGAACGTGCACACCGAGCTGCTCCAGCAGCTCGGACCGCAGTTGTACGACGCCAACCTCGATGCTGCCGAGCTTGAGTCCAAGGTCCGCGTCGTGCTCGCCGATGTCCTCGCGGGCAGCAACCGTCCGCTCACCCGACTCGACCGCGAGCGGATCACCCAGGACATCTCCGACGACATCCTCGGCTACGGCCCGCTGGAGCCTTACCTGCGTGACATCGAGGTCGCCGAGATCATGGTCAACGGCCCGTTCGACATCTATCTGGAGCGCAAGGGCAAGCTCGTCAAGGTCGACGGCAAGTTCAAGGACGAGGCGCACCTGCGCCGTACCATCGACAAGATCGTCTCGCGCATCGGTCGACGTGTGGACGAGTCATCCCCCATGGTCGACGCCCGGCTCCCCGACGGTAGCCGCGTCAACGCCGTGGTTCCTCCACTGGCCATCGACGGCAGCACGCTGACCATCCGTAAGTTCGCCGCCGACCCGCTCACGGTCAACGACCTGATCAGGTTCGGCTCGCTCAGCGACAAGACAGCCGACTTCCTGGATGCGTGCGTCCGCGGGCGGCTCAACGTCGTCGTGTCTGGTGGCACAGGCGCGGGCAAGACGACGACGCTGAACGTGCTCTCCTCCTTCATCCCCTCCGACGAGCGGATCGTCACCATCGAGGACGCTGCCGAGCTCCAGCTCAAGCAGGACCACGTGGTCCGCCTGGAGTCGCGCCCCTCCAACATCGAGGGCAAGGGCGAAGTGACCATCCGCGACCTCGTCCGCAACGCCCTGCGGATGCGACCCGACCGCATCGTGGTCGGCGAGGTCCGGGACTCCTCCGCGCTGGACATGCTGCAGGCGATGAACACCGGTCACGACGGCTCGATCTGCTCGGTCCACTCCAACGGACCACGTGACACCTGCTCCCGCCTCGAGACCCTCGTCCTGATGGCCGGCATGGACCTGCCCATCAGGGCGATCCGCGAACAGGTCGCCTCCGCGGTCGACCTCATCGTCCACCAGGCGCGCCTGAAGGACGGAACCCGCCGCATCACGCACGTCACCGAGGTCGAGAAGATGGAAGGGGACGTCATCACGCTGCAGGACATCTTCTTGTTCGACAACTCTGCCGGTTTCGACTCCGAGGGTCGCTCCCTGGGAACGCTCAAGGCGACCGGACTGCGCCCGAAGTTCCTGGAGAAGATGCTGAACAGCAACGTGACCGTGGACCCACGCGTCTTCGCGACAGCGGGATACCGATGACCAATTCGCTTCACCTCATGCGGCGCGGAGTCGTGGGGGCACTCCTGGCCGTGCTGGCGCTGAGCCTGTGGGGAACAGCGCCCGCCTCCGCCGAGGACACCGCCGCCATCGACCACGCAATGCCCACAGACGGAGCGGTGCGGCTCCTGGTCTCGGTGCCCGGCACCGACGAGGTCGACCTGGCCGGGGTCCGCGTGACCGTCGACGGCAAGGAAGTGAAAGCGGTGGCGGCTGCGGCGTCCACGAGCAGCGTGGTCCAGCGGACCTCCATCCTGGCCATCGACACCAGCGCGAGCATGGCCGGGACCCGGATCGCCGAGGCCAAGAAGGCAGCGCTGGCCTATCTCGCCGCCGTACCCGCCAACGTCAATGTCGGCGTCCTGACCTTCGACAGCACGGTCAATCTCGTCGTACCCCCTGGGCTCGACCGCACCGCAGCCCGGGCAGCGGTTTCAGGCTTGAGGCTCAGCCGCAAGACCGCGCTGTACGACGGGGTGCTCGGCGCCCTCAAGGCAGCCGGCCCCGGGGGCGCCAAGGCGGGCCAGCGGAAGATCCTGCTGCTATCCGACGGCAAGGACACCACCAGGACCAACCTCTCCAACGTGCTGGCTGCGATCAAGAAGTCAGGCGCAGACGTGGATGTGGTCTCGCTACAGAAGGGCGACGAGGGCAACAAACCGCTCAACGACATCGCCAACGCGGGCAAGGGCACCATGATCGCCGCCACGGATCCCGCGGCCCTGACTGCCGCGTTCGCCAAGGAGGCCGACGCGCTCGCGCGCCAGCTCATCGTCACCGCACAGCTTCCGGCAGGCTCCGAGGCCACCAGCGCCAACGTGGAGGTGTCGGTTTCCACGAGCGCGCAGACGTTCACCGCCACCGCCTACGTACCCGTGCGGACCGCCGCCGACATCTTGGCCGAGAAGACCGCCGTCTCGGGACCGCAACCTGTGAGCACCGGACCCCTGGATCTGTCGCCCAACGTGATGTACGGCGCTGTCGCCGCCATCGCCGTGGGCTTGCTGGGCCTGATCGGGATCCTCGCTTTCGGGGGCAGGCCGGCGGCCAACCAGACCCTGACCGAGCAGATCTCGGCCTACGGGGTGATGTCGGTTCCGGGGAAGTCGGAGCCGCGCCGAGACAGCATGAGTGATAACCCCTTCACCGGCCAGGCCCGGCTGGCCGCGGAAAAGGCCCTGGCCAGCAACAAGAACCTCGAGGCCCGCGTCGCCCACAGCCTCGAGGCCGCAGGCATGTCACTGCGCCCGGCCGAGTGGCTGCTCATGCGAGCCGCGATCGCCGTCGGGGGTGGTCTGGTCGGGCTGCTGTTGGCGTCCGGCAACATCGTGCTCGGCGTCCTGGTCATCGCCGGCGCGCTCTTCGGCCCCTCGCTCTACCTCCGCAGGAAGCGGAAGAAACGCCTCACTGCCTTCAGCACGGGCCTGGCAGACACACTCCAGCTGATGTCCGGCAGCCTTTCGGCCGGACTGTCGCTCGCCCAGTCCATCGACACGATCGTGCGGGAAGGGCAGGAGCCCATCTCGGGCGAGTTCCGGCGTGTGGTCATCGAGACCCGTCTGGGTGTCACCTTGGAGGACTCGCTCGATGGCGTCGGCCAGCGCATGGAGAGTCGCGACTTCGAGTGGGTCGTGATGGCCATCCGGATCCAGCGCGAGGTCGGTGGCAACCTGGCCGAGCTTCTGCTGACGGTCGCCGGCACACTTCGCGAACGCGAGTTCCTGCGTCGTCACGTGAAAGCACTGTCGGCCGAGGGTCGCCTCTCCTGTTACGTGCTGGGCGGGCTCCCGCCCGGGTTCCTGCTCTACCTGACGTTGAGCAAACCGGACTACGTCGCTCCTCTGTACACCACCTCGCTCGGGATCATCCTGCTCATCGGGATGGGGCTACTGCTCGGAGTGGGCATGTTCTGGATGACCAAGGTCGCAAAGGTGGACGTCTGATGATCAGCCTGATCCTGCCGTTGGGCTTCGTGATGATCTTCGCTGCCCTGTTCCTGATGTTTGCCTCCATCGGTGGTATCCACAAGGAGCGCGAAGGCATCGGCCGGTCCATCGCCGTGCTCGAGGCACTGACTGCGGCGCCCGAGGAGATGAAGGGCGAGCTCGACTCCGGCTTCACCGACCGCGTCCTGTTTCCCCTGCTCGCACGCTCGCAGGCCATGGGCCGCCGACTCACGCCGGAGGACGCCAGCGAGCGCATCCGCGAGAAGCTGGAGAAGGCCGGCAACCCGTTCGGCTGGACCGTGGAGCGCGTGATGGGCGGCAAGGTGGTCGGCTTCGGCGCTGCGCTCGTGATCTCCTTGGTCCTGGCGATGCTCATGGGACTCAGCTTCGTCACGATGCTCGGCTTCGTCGTCCTCGCGTCATTGGCCGGCTACATGGCGCCGAACTTCTACCTCCACCAGCAGACCTTCAACCGTTCAGAGCAGCTGGGTCGAGCCCTCCCCGACGCCATCGACCTGCTGACCATCTCGGTGGAGTCCGGGCTCGGGTTCGACGCCGCGTGCGCCCAGGTCGCCCGCAACACAGACGGACCGCTCGCCGACGAGTTCGCACGGATGCTGCAGGAGATGCAGATCGGCCGCGGACGCTCGGCAGCCCTGCGATCGATGGCTGACCGCTCGAACCTGCCGGACCTGCGCTCGTTCGTGAGCGCCATGGTCCAGGCCGACGCCTTCGGCATCCCGGTCGGACAGGTGCTGCGCGTGCAGTCCTCCGAGATCCGGATCAAACGACGCCAGTGGGCCGAGGAGATGGCCCAAAAGGTGCCGGTCAAGATTCTGGTGCCGCTGATCTTCTGCATCCTGCCCTGCCTGTTCATCGCAGTGCTGGCTCCGGCCGGCATCAACATCATGAACAGTTTCTCGGGCAAAGTCTGAGCGTGAGCAACGTCGGCAGGGTCGCTCTGGCAGCCCGTGTGTTCACGATCGCGGCGCTGACCTCGCTGGCGGCGCTGGCGGGGAGCGAGTACCTCAAGGGCGCTCTGCTCGTGGCTGCGGCCGCGGCTGTCGCGGTCGCGGTGTCCCTGACCCACCGCTTCTCCGAGTCGACGGTCGCGCTCCTCGAGGGCGCGGTCGTCGCCATGCTGGCCGCCCTGACCTACCCGGACCAGGCCACCGTGACTCCCTACCTGGCCATCCCTGCCCTGATCGGGGCCCTGGACCTGGGCGTCCGTGGCCTGCTACGTGTGACGGTCACCGAGTTCGGGATCCTGATGATGCACTCGGTGGTGGTCCATCGGTGGGACCGCGAGATGGCCGCCAACGCCTTCACCTGGCTGGCCACCGCCATCGGAATCGGGCTGATGGGGTCCTCCCTGCGTCGGGCCGCCAGCAACACCGATGCCGACGCGTCCTACCGCAGTGCCGTCGGGCTGATCCGCCGGCTCGAGGCGCTCTCCGGGAAGCTCAGCGGTGGCCTGGATGCGGTGGGCATCGCGGAACAGGTGATGGACGAGGCCGACGGCGTCGTGCCGACCCGGAGCGCAGGTGTCTTCGTGCGATCCCAGAACGCGACGATGGCGCCGCTGCGCTACTCGGTCGGGACACAGCCGGGTGCCATGGCGTGGGCAGCGACGTTGTCGGGCAAGTGCTGGGACGACGAGGCGATGGTGCTGCGCGAGCGGCATGTGGCCGTCCCCCTCGTGGCCAACGACGAGATGATCGCCGTGCTGGTTCTCGACACGTTGCAACCCATCGAGTCGGCGGCGGCCCTCGACCTGCGGAGCCGGCTCTCCAGGCATGCCGTCCAGCTGCAGGCAGCCCTGCTCTTCGGCCGGGTTCGGGACAACGCGATGAGCCAGGAGCGCCAGCGGATCGCGCGTGAGGTTCACGACGGTGTGGCCCAAGATGTCGCCTCGCTCGGCTATCTCGTGGACAACCTCGCAGCGACCTCCGAGAACGCTGCCCAGCAGCAACAGATCGGGCAACTTCGCCGGGAGGTGACCCGGGTGGTCACCGAGCTGCGGCATTCGATCTTCGACCTGCACCACGAGATCGCTGCGGGTGCAGGTCTCGGGGAGAGCCTGTCGGCCTACGCCAACCAGGTCAGCGCCACCTCCCCCTTGACCGTGCACGTGACCCTCGACGAGAAGGGGCCGCGACTGCCCGGCGAGGTCGAGTACGAGCTCCTGCGCATCGCGCAGGAAGCCATGGCCAACGCGCGCAAGCACTCCGACGCGACGAACCTGTGGCTGCGCTGCACCGTCCGATCGCCCCACGCCGAGATCGAGGTGGGTGACGACGGAACCCACATGCACGCCCCGAAGGCCGACTCGCAGGGGCTGCGGATCATGCTCGAACGCTCGCGCATCATCGGCGCGGAGCTGTTGGTCGAGGAGCCCGAACCCGAGCGACCCGGAACCCGCGTCCTCGTCCGGGTGGGGTCCCCCACGCGTTAGCCTGCACACGGAGGCCGGGTCACACACCTGGATGCCACATGACGACCGTCTTGTTGATCGATGACCACGAGCTGATCCGCCAGGGTCTCGCCGGCGCCTTTGCGCAAGCCGATGGTTTCGACATCGTCGGCCAGGCGGAGTCGGTGGAGGAGGGCATCTCCCTGGCCCGGGAGATGTCACCGGACGTGGTCGTCACCGACGTACGCCTTCCCGACGGCTCTGGTCTCGACGTCGTCCGCGCCCTGCGCAAGGAGAGCCGTGAGGTCGGCCTCGTCGTCCTCACGATGTACGCCGGGGACGAGCAGCTGTTCGCCGCCATGGATGCCGGCGCCTCGGCCTTCGTGGGGAAGGACGCTCCCACGACCACCGTCATCAGCGCTGCGCGTCAGGCCTCGATCGCGCCTCTCACCTTCGCCTGCACCGGCCTCGGCGAGGCCATGATCCGGCGGATGAGCTCCGGGGCACCCCGTCTCTCCGACCGTGAACGACAGGTCCTGGAGCTGCTGGTGGAAGGCCTCGGCGTCACGGCGATCGCCGGTCGGCTCTACCTCAGCGAGTCGACGGCCAAGAGCCACATCGGCCGAATCTACGAAAAGCTCGGCGCTGCCAACCGGGCCCAGGCCCTTGTCAGCGCCATGCGCCTGGGACTGATCAGCTCGGCGTCCCCGCCCGTCTGAGCGCTATGCACATAAGTGCCCCTTCTGGGTGTCGATCAGCGGGAGACAGTCCATTCGGTTCCGGCATAGCCCCAATGGACTAGACCGGGTTACCCAAAAGGGTCAGAAGGTTCGAACCGGATGACTGATGCCCCATTCTGTCCCTTTTGGCATACTTCTCTTAACCGGCCGTCTGGGCGGCCACAAAATCCACACACCTAGTTCCCGAGGAAGGGGACATTCTCATGCTCGAGTTCATCCGCTCCATCACCAGCCGCCGCAACCAGGACGGCGCTTCCGCCGTTGAGTACGGCCTGCTCGTAGCCGGCATCGCCGCGCTCGTCGTCGCCGTCGTCTTCGTCTTCGGCGGTGTCATCAAGAACTCCTTCACGAGCACCTGTAACGCCGTCAGGAACGGCTCGGGTACCGCCTGCTGATCGTCGTGGTCAAGGGCCCGGAGTAGTTCGCCTCGGACTGCTCCGGGCTTCTTGTTCCCTCTCCTCCAGAGGTGGGAACCAACACCGCATCGAGGGATCGCCTGCGTCAGCGCAGGTGTGCAAGGCGGCTTCTCTGCGACTCCTGCTAAAGCGTCGTTTCACCGGGGGGTGGGGAGTCGCCGACACATGGGCCCGGCCCGTCGCCCTGCGGCGCGGCCGGGCGCATTCCCCGAGGCTCGCACCGCCACCTGCACCACTTGCCCAGCCGGTCCTCACGTTCCGCACCGCGATGTGGACCGCACCTCTCGAGGAAGGAACATCCCATGCTCAAGCTCATCACCAGCCGCCGCCACCAGGACGGCGCCTCCGCCGTTGAGTACGGCCTGCTCGTCGCCGGCATCGCCGCGCTCGTCGTCGCCGTCGTCTTCGTCTTCGGTGGTGTCATCAAGAACTCCTTCAAGAGCACCTGTAAC
>JBDSXU010000211.1:0-1969 GCA_039926005.1 Marmoricola sp. | reverse complement strand
GGTTTCTGCCTCGGCAGCCGGTCGCAGATGTTCTGGCTCGACGAGGGTCTTCCTTCGTCTCTCGTTCCCGGTGCCCGCCCCCGCACGACGCTGACCCCGACCCTCGTCCTGCGTGAGGGCCAGCCTGTGTTGGCGTGCGGCTCCCCCGGCGGCGACCAGCAGGACCAGTGGCAGTCGATCTTCCTGCTGCGGCACCTCATTGGCGCGATGACCCTGCAGGAGGCCATCGACGCGCCGATGTTCCACACCACCAGCTTCCCTGGCTCGTTCCGTCCGCGCCGGATGGAGCGTGGGGTGCTCGTCGTGGAGGACCGGATCGACCAGGACGTGCTGCAGTCGCTGCGCGACCGCGGGCACCAGGTCGAACCTGCGGGTCCGTGGTCACTGGGTCGGATGTGCGCCGTCTCGCGCGATCCGGCGACCGGCGTGCTCGCTGCTGGGGCGAACCCGCGCGGCATGCAGGGGTACGCCGTCGGGCGCTGAGCCAGGTGGCACCCCGGCGTCTGCGGTCCGCAGTCAGCGGCGAGGCTGGTTGTTCAGCGTCGAGGCCGGGGCGGCATCATCCCGGCGTTGAGAGCGAGCGCTTTGGCTCGGTCACCCTTCACCTTGAGGGCGCCGGTGAGTACGCCGCGCACCGGGTGCAGCTGACCGGTGGCCAGTCTCAGGAGGCCGGCTCCGTCGAGGCTGATGGTGGCTCGGCCGAAACCCACCCTCCATCACTGCTCGCACGTGCTTGCCCGAGGTCGCGGCCACCGCAGTCGCCACATCGACCGGATCGAGAGTGGTCGGATCGACGGCCGCGTGGCGTTGCCCGGCACGGTGAAGACGGTGCCGACGTCCAGCGCCAGCATCTCCCGGCCCTTGATGCCGAGCTTCCCGCCGAGGTAGAGCAGGGCGGCATTGGACTCACCGGTCACCAGCCGCACGAAGTCGAGGATGTCCGCCGCGATGGTCACGTCCGGCACCGCCTCCGGCTCCAGGATGACGTTGCCGGCCGAGAACCGGGCCGTGTGGCACTCGGTCTGCTTCTGGGATCTCGCGAGCTCGAAGCGCACCACACCATCAACGGCGGCGAGCCGCTCGGCGTCGGAGAAGTCCGCGAACCGGTCGAGGATCGCGTGCAAAGCCTCCTCGCGGAAGTGGTCGAGGTCGATCAGGCGGCGCAGCTCCTCTTCGGAGGCGCCGCGGATCATCGTGGTGATGTCCAGGACGTCGGAGGTGCGGAAGTACTCGTTGACCTGAGCTGCTGACATCGCGGTGAAGCGATCGATGACGTCGGACACGCGAAGGCTCCCGTCTGGGGACTCCGCTCAGGCGAGTAGCCCGTCGCCCGTGCTGCTGGGCCAACGGGTCACCTGCCGGGCAGGTGGGTCCTCGGCGCCATCCGTGGGCCGCGGCGTGGGCGGGACAGGCCGGAGAGCTCGACCAGTCGCTGGACGCGGTGCCGGTGCCCGGCGTACGGCTCGAGCAGCAGCGCCAGCTCGTCGTCGTCCACCGGCTCCCCAGTCAGCACGTAGCCGATGTCGGCCGCCACGTGGTAGTCGCCGAAGCTCACCGCGTCGGCGTCGCCCATCGCCCGCGAGCGGACCTCGGCGCTGGTCCAGAGCCCGATCCCGGGCAGCGAGCGCACCCGGCGGTCGAACTCCTCGGGTGACTCCTGACCGGCGCGCTCGAGCGAGGACGCGACCCTGGCTGCGTGCTGGATCGGGCGGGAACGGGCGCCGTCGACCGGCAGCCGCAGCCACTCCCACGACGCGATGGCCCGCAGCTCGGTGGCCGACGGCTGCACCCACAGGCGTACCTCGGGGTCAGGCTCGCCCGGCGGACCGGGAGCCCGCTCGCCGAACCGGTGCACCAGGGCACGGAAGCCCGCGAACGCCTCCATGCCGGTGACCCTCTGCTCGATGACCGCGGGGACGAGGGCCTCCATCACGAGCCCGGTCGCGCCGAGGCGCCAGTTGCCGTGCCG
>JBDSXU010000210.1:0-3147 GCA_039926005.1 Marmoricola sp. | reverse complement strand
AGACAAAGGCGAGCAGCTCCGCCTCGCCCAGTCCCTCGGCCAGTCCGTCCGGCAAGGCCGGAACCAAGAACAAGGCCGGCTCCAAGAAGACGAGGGTGCCCAAGGTCAGCGCGGCGACGCCCAAGCCGCGCCCGGCGCCGTTCGCCAAGCCCAAGCCGACCCCGAAGGCGAGTGCCCCCGCTGCTCCCTCGACCAGCGCCCAGCCGCAGGTGACCCAGAAGGGCGCCCTGGTCTCGGATCCTCTTGCGTGGTCGGCGAACCCCGGTCTCGAGTGGCTGAAGAAGTTCGCCGCCTACAACTGCCCGACCAAGAAGCAGGCCGCAAAACCTGTGGAGGACAACGCCGACCAGCCGCTGATCACCTGCGACGATAAGGGGCTGAAGTTCCTCCTCTCCGCTGGAGTCATCGAGGGCACGAACCTGAAGTCCGCGTCCTACGGGACACCGCAGAACGGCGTCGGCTGGGTGGTCAACCTCGGCCTCAAGGGCGAGGCCAAGAAGGCCATGGCCGACACCTCGACGGCGCTGTACAAGTCCGGTGGGACCTTCGCGATCGTGTTGGACGGCCAGGTGATCTCCTATGCCGGGTTCGACGAGCCGATCCTGGACGGCAACGCGCAGATCAGTGGTTCCTTCAGCGAGTCAGAAGCCCGCTCGCTGTCCAACTCCTTGAAGTACGGCGCCCTGCCGCTCAAGTTCGACACCACCACCGAGACGATCGGCCCCTCCCTGGCCGGCAGCCAGCTCTCCGCCGGCATCTTCGCCGGCGCGGTCGGGCTTTTCATCGTGATGCTCTACTGCCTGATCTACTACCGTGGCCTGGGCATCGTGGTGATCGCGTCGCTGCTCATCGCGGCTCTGATCACCTACGGCGTCGTCCTGGTGCTCGCGAAGGCCGCCGGCTTCACACTGACGCTGCCCGGCATCGCTGGACTGATCGTCGCGGTCGGGATCACGGCCGACTCGTTCATCGTCTACTTCGAGCGAATACGTGACGAGATGCGCGACGGCAGATCGATGAGAGTGGCGGTCGAGACCGGCTGGGCCCGGGCCAGGAACACCTGTCTGGCGGCTGATGCTGTCTCCCTGCTCGCGGCCGTCGTCCTCTATATCTTCGCGATCGGGGTGGTGCGCGGCTTCGCGTTCGCCCTCGGTATCAGCACCCTGATCGACGTCGCGGTGTTCTTCTGGTTCACGAAACCGATGATGACCCTGCTCGCTCGCCGTACCTTCTTCAACAGCGGTTCACGCTTCTCGGGCCTGTCCCGGGAGGCGCTCGGCATCGACGAGAGTGTCCGTCACAACCTCGCGGGAGGGAGAGTCTGATGGGCAAGATGAGCAGGCTCGGCAACGCGCTCTACGAGGGTGACGTCTCCATCGACTTCGTCGGTCGCAAGTGGCTCTGGTACTCCGTCTCGGGCGTCATCGTGGTGCTTGCCGTCGCCGGCCTCTACTTCAAGGGTCTCAACTTCGGGATCGAGTTCGAAGGCGGTGTCGAGTACACAATCAGCGTCCCGTCCGGCCATGCGACCCAGGCCACCGCGGACAAGCTCCGTACGGCGGTCGCGGACACCGGACTCGACGGTGCGTCCTCACCGATCGTGACCACCTCGGGCAAGGACACGATTCGCGTCCAGACCGAAGAGCTCGACAACGACCAGGCGGTGGAGGTCACCAACGCGATCGCAAAGACGGTCGGGGTCAATGCCGACCAGAAGATCTCCGCCCAGGACGTGGGCGCCAGTTGGGGTGAACAGGTCGCGAAGCGGGCGCTGACCGGACTCCTCGTGTTCCTCGTGCTCGTGGTGCTGTTCATCTGGGCCTACTTCCGAGAATGGAAGATGTCGGCTGCCGCGCTCGTGGCGCTGGGGCACGACCTCGTGATCACCATCGGTGTCTATGCCCTGTCCGGTTTCGAGGTGACTCCGGCAACGGTGACCGGGCTGCTGACGATTCTCGGTTTCTCGCTCTACGACACCGTCGTCGTCTTCGACAAGGTCCGCGAGAACACCCGCAACCTGCGGCAGAGCAGCAAGACCTACGCCCAGCTCGCCAACCTCGCGATCAACCAGACCCTGGTGCGCTCGATCAACACCTCGATCGTCGCCCTGCTGCCCGTCGGCGCGATTCTCTACGTCGGCGTGGCCACGCTCGGCTCGGGTGCACTCAAGGACCTTGCGCTCGCGCTGTTCGTCGGGATGGCCGCGGGTGCCTACTCCTCGATCTTCATCGCGACTCCGCTCGCAGTCCAGCTGAAGTCGGGCGAGCAGGAGATCACCCAGCAGGACGCGCGGGCCAAGGCCAGGGCCCGCCGGACGGTGGACCGCTATGCGGACGTGCCGGCCTTCACCGATGACCTGCCGGTCCGCGACAACCCTGAAGGCTTCGAGCGCTCGGAACTCGAGGACGAGCCAGTGGCCCCGGTCAAGGCGCCGGCACGGCGCCCCGAGGCGTCGGGATCCGGGCGCATCGTGCCGGAGGCCAAGGCGCCGCTGGGTGACTCGGGAGCTGCGAAGCGCAGCCAGCCCAAGCGTCAGCCCCGGTCCAAGCGCTCCAAGTGACGGCCCCGCAGGTGAGGGACGACCACGAGCGACTGAGCGCGCTGATCGAGTCGCTGATCCGAGACGTCGAGGACTTTCCCAAGCCTGGCGTGACCTTCAAGGACATCACTCCGCTGCTCGACGACCATGGGGCATTCACCGCCGTGGTGGCCGCGCTGGCCGGGGCCGGTCGTGACGCGTCGGGTGCAGTCGTGGTGGACAAGGTCGTGGGCATGGAGGCCCGCGGGTTCATCCTCGCGGCGCCGGTGGCGCTGGCGCTGGGCGTCGGTTTCATCCCCGTCCGCAAGCCCGGCAAGCTGCCCTGGACCACCAGGTCGGTGGCCTACGTACTGGAGTACGGCGAGGAGATCCTCGAGATGCACACCGACGCGCTGACCGCGGGGGAGCGGGTCCTGGTCATCGACGACGTGCTCGCCACCGGTGGCACGGCTAGTGCGACCGCCCAGCTGATCGAGGGGTCGGGCGCCGTGGTGCACGGACTCGCGATGATGATGGAGCTGAGCTTTCTTCGCGGGCGCGAAGCCGTCGGCGACCTCCCCCTGACGGTGCTGCACACGGTTTAACCGTCAACGGACGTCCGTCCTGTG
>JBDSXU010000209.1:0-14718 GCA_039926005.1 Marmoricola sp. | reverse complement strand
TCGGGCACGCACACCTCTCGCTTCCTGCTCACCGCCACCGGCTTCCTGTCCCAGCCGCGACTGCCCGACATCGAGGGGGTGGACGAGTTCGCCGGCGAGGTCATCCACACCGCCAAGTGGGACGACTCCGCCGACCTCAGCGGCAAGTTGGTGGCGGTGATCGGCACGGGGGCGACCGCCGTACAGCTGATCCCCCAGATCGCCGCCGTGGCCGCCGAGTTGACGGTGTTCCAGAGGACGCCGATCTGGGTGACCCCGAAGACCGACTTCGCGATCCCGAAGCTGCTGCAGAAGCTGTTCGCGCTGCAGCCGTGGACCCAACGAGCAGCGCGCGCCGCCAACAGCACGTGGCTCGAGGCAGTGATGGTCACCGCAGTGCTGCACTACCGCCAGGCCCGCTTCTTCAACCGTGCGGCGGCCGCGATCTCGAGACGCCGTCTGCGCAAGCAGGTCGCCGACCCGGAACTGCGCCGCAAGCTCACCCCCGACTACAGCTTCGGCTGCAAGCGGCCCACGTTCTCCAACAACTACTTCCCCACGTTCACCCAGCCTCACGTCACCCTCGAGACGACCTCGATCGAGCGAATCAACCCGACCGGGATCGTGACGAGTGACGGGCGCGAGACCTCGGTGGACACCTTGGTGCTGGCGACCGGATTCAACCTCTGGGACGCCAACTTTCCCGCCATCGAGGTGATCGGTCGCGACGGTCGCAACCTCGGCAAGTGGTGGCGCGAGGAGGGCTACAGCGCCTACGAGGGCGTCACCGTCCCGCAGTTCCCGAACTTCGTGACCCTGAACTCGCCGTACGCCTATTCGGGGCTCAGCTACTTCATGACGATCGAGGTCCAGATGCACCACCTCGAGCGCCTCTTCGGCGAGCTCAAGGACCGCGGCTCCAAGACCTTCGAGGTCAGCGACCGCGCGAACGCGGAGTTCCTCGACCACATGCTCGCCCGGATGGAGGACACCGTCTTCAACCTGGGTGCGTGCTCGACCTCGCGCAGCTACTACTTCACCAACGAGGGCGACGCCGTGATCCTGCGCCCGACGTCCTCGGGGAACGCCCGCAAGGCGGTCGAGCGGTTCCCGATCAGTGACTACGAGTTCGCCTGAGGGGGCCGGGTAGTCCGAGACGTTCCCGGTCCGTTGTGTCCGTTCCGACGACGGAAACGTCTCGGACTATCGAGAGACCCAGTCCCCGACCCGGCCCGAATAGCGGTCAGAATCTGACCTGAAGACCTCCTAGTCTGTTCCCACCGGGTCCTGCGACGGGACCCCTCCCGAGAGGTCACCGACATGGACTGGAAGATCGAGCTCATCCCCCTGGCCGTCAAGGACGTCGACCGTTCGGTGGAGTTCTACGGCACCAGGGTCGGCTGGAACGTCGACCACGACCGAACCGTCCACGAGGGCCTGCGCTTCGTCCAGGTCACACCCCAGGGGTCGGCCTGCTCGATCTGCTTCGGGACCGGCCTGGAGATGATGCCGGACGGCGCGCTGCAGGTGATCCAGATCGTGATCGACAACGCCGAGGAGGCGCGCGACTACCTTCGTGGACGCGGTGTCGAGTGCACTGACGTCGACGAGCAGCCCTGGGGCCGGTTCGTCAACTTCGAGGACCCGGACGGCAACCGGTGGGCGCTCCAGCAGATGGTCATCCCCGACAGCTGAGCGGCCGGTGGTCGGCGTACGGACCGGATAGTTACATGCAGTCGGACGGTCACCCGAGCCCCGGGACCGTCCGTTTGCATGGAACTATCCGGGTTCCTCGGATCACCCCCAAGCCCGTACGCCGGATCAGCTCACCCCGTCAGCTCGTCCACGAAGCACCAGCGCCAGTCCTCGCCCGGCTCGGCGGAGCGCATCACGGGGTGCTCGGTCGCCTCGTGGTGGACGCTGGCGTGCCGCTGGGGGGAGGAGTCGCAGCAGCCGATGTGGCCGCAGCTCACGCACATCCGCAGGTGCACCCACGCCGTACCCTCACGCAGGCAGTCGCCGCACTCCCCCGGCGTGTCCGGCTCGACGGGTCGCCGCACCTCGCGGAGGTGGTCGCAGTCACCCTCGAGCGTGACCGTGACCCCGGTCGACTTCACGCGCTCACGCTGGTCCTCGGAGTAGTCGAGCATCGACTCCTCGATGTCGAGCATGGCCAGCACTTCGTCGACCACCTCGTGCGCGACGGTGCCGGTGCTCCGGATCTCCAGGACGCGCGTGCGCTCGGCGTCGATCATCGACTTCCGCCAGCGGCCGTAGGTCTCGCTCGGCGTCTCGTCCGCGCCCGCACCCACCCGCTCCCAAGCAGCGAAGTCGCGGCGGCGTACGCGGTCGCGGATCGTCTCGGCCACGGAGTGGGGGTCGTCATCCGCGAGCGTGTCGAGCTCGGCCAGTCCCGCCTGCGAGGCCTGGTGCAGCACGTTGGCCCGGGAGAGAGCGTCCGCCCCGGGGTCCGGCGAGGGCACCTTGAGCCACCGCGCGAACCACGGCAGCGAGAGCCCCTGCAGAAGGAGGGTGCCGGCGGTGACGGTGAACGCCACCAGCAGCAGCGCGTCGCGATGGGGCGTCGACGGGGGGATCACGAAGGCCGCCGCCAGGGTGACCACGCCGCGCATTCCCGCCCAGCCGAGCAGGAAGGTGTAGGTCCACGCCGGTCGCACCTTGGTGACCCCGTCGGGTCCAGGACGCACGAGCAGGTAGCGCGCCATGAACACCCACACCAGGCGAAGCACGATGACGGCCACCAGCGTCAGCCCGCACAGGGTGAGTACCCGCGCAGCCGTCACACCCGCGCTCGCCGCGTTCGAGATGATCGTGCGCGCCTGCAGCCCGATCAGCAGGAAAACACCGCTCTCCAGCAGGAAGGCGATGCTGCGCCAGTTCATCCGCTCCGCGATCCGCGACTGCGCGGTCTGCAGGATCGGGGACTTGTGGCCGAGCAGCAGCCCAGCGACCACCACGCTGATCACCCCGGAGGCGTGGACCCTGTCGTTCTCCGCAGCGATGTACGCCGCGAAAGGGGTCACGAAGCTCAGGGCACTGTCGATGACCGGGTCGGTGACGTGCTTGCGCACGAAGCCGATCACGACGAAGAAGAGGAGCCCGATGAGGATCCCGCCGACGGCGGCCCCGAGGAAGTCGAGGGTGACGCCGTACCAGGTGACCGTGACCACGCCAACGGCAACACCCGCCGCGGTATTCAGTGCCACGAGCGCCGTCGCGTCGTTCAGCAGTGACTCGCCCTCGAGGATGGTGACGATGCGTCGCGGCAGACCGATGCGCCGACCGATCGCGGTGGCAGCCACCGCGTCGGGGGGCGCCACGACAGCACCGATGGCGAACGAGGCGGCCCAGCCCAGGTCGGGCAGCAGCCAGTGCACGAGTACGCCGACTCCGGCGGTCGTGAAGGCGACCAGACCTACCGAAAGCAGCAGGATCGAACGGCGGTTGGCGTTGAAGTCGACCAGGCTGGTCTGCAGGGCGGCGGCGTACAGCAGCGGCGGCAGCAGACCGAAGAGCACCACCTCCGGCTCCAGTTGCACGTCCGGGATGAAGGGCAGGTAGGAGCCGATCATGCCCACGACGATCAGGACCAGCGGCGAGGGAAGGTCGAGTTTCGAGCACAGGCCTGCGACCGCGATGACCACGGTGACGATCCCGACCAGTGTGAGGACGACATGCATGCGCCCATCATCCCCGACCCGGCGTGATCACCCTGCCGTGGTTGGGCAGCCGGGGGTCACGGCAGCTCGAGGAGCTCGATGCCCTTCATGGCCCGCGACAGGGCGGTCTTCGAGCGGTTCAGTCCGCGAGGGCTCGGATCGCCACGTCCAGCTCCCGGCGGTTGTCGCGCCGGATCACGGCCTCGATGACTTCGATCCCGCCGTTGGGGCTGGCCAGTGCGTGCTGGAGCTCGGTGAGCTCGGAGACCCGCCAGTGCGGCGTACGCGATGCCGCGCACAGGCTGGCCAGGTCGACCCCGTGGGGGGTGCCGAAGAGCAGGTCGTAGGAGGCCGCGTGCTCCGGCTTTCCCTGCTCGAGCGTCGCGAAGATCGAGCCGCCGTCGTCGTTGGCCACCACGATCGTCAGGTCGGGCCGCGCCTCGCGAGGGCCGAGCACGAGGGCGTTGGAGTCGTGGAGGAAGGTCACGTCGCCGACGTAGGCGATCGCCCGCGAGCTGTGCGGCCGTCCCAGCGCAGCGCCGATGGCGCTGGACACGGTGCCGTCGATGCCGGCCAGTCCACGGTTGGCCAGCACCATCCGGCGCTCGCCGACCGGGTGGGCGGTGGCCATCAGGTCGAGGTCGCGGATGGGGTTGCTGGCTCCGAGGAACACGAGCCCGCCGGGAGGGTTGGCGGCGTTGACGGCGGCGGCGACCTCGTAGGGCGTGAGACCGGGCTGCTTCGCGACGAAGGCATCGATCCTGCTCGACAGCGACCGGTCCGCCGCGCGCCACTCCTGGAGCCAGGTCGAGTCGTTCCCCTCCGTCGCCGACACGGCCTCGTGCTCGGCCGAGACCGGGTAGGGCCTGGCGGGCCAACGTCCCCGCGCGCGGACGGAGACGACCTCGACGTCCTTGCGTGACAGCAGCTGGGCCACAGGTCGGGAGAGGGTCGGGTGTCCGAAGACGACGGCGCGCTCGATCCGCGGGCCCAGGTCGGTGCCGAGGAGCATCCGATAGGTGCGGATCGGGTTCGCGCCGGTGCGCGACCCGCTGCTGGGCTCGGCGAGCAGTGGCCACCCGGCGCGTTCGGCCAGGCCTCGGGCTGGTGGGCCCGCGTCGTCGCCGGCGATCACGACCGTGCGTGGGCCGGGTGGCAGGGGGTAGGGATCCCCGGACCCGACGAGCGTCGGATTGCGAGGTCCAAACCGGCCATCTGGACGTTGCGATCCAACACTCGTGGGGCTGGTGCGCCCTGAAGAACGAGCCATGTCCGCGTCAGGCAGCAGCGGGTCGTCGAACTGGCAGTTGAGATGGATCGGGCCGTCGGGGAACCAGGCGGCGGCGAGGGCGTCGTCGGCCGGTTCGGTGAGGTCCACGAAGCTGGCCGCGTCGCCGAACAGCCTCGACTGGTCGGTCGTCTGGTTGGCGCCGGTGCCACGCAGCCTGGCGGGACGGTCCGCGGTGACCGCGACCACGGGTACGCCGGCATGGGCCGCCTCGAGGACCGCGGGGTGCAGGTTGGCCGCCGCCGTGCCGGACGTCGTCACCACCGCGACCGGACGATGCGATCCCTTGGCGAGGCCGAGGGCCAGGAAACCGGCGGTCCGCTCGTCGATCCGCGTGTGCAACGTGACCCGCTCGTCCGCGGCCAGGGCGAAGGAGAGCGGTGCGTTGCGCGAGCCCGGGCACAGCACCGCGTCGGTCATCTCGCGAGCGACGAGCTGGTCGACCACCCAGGAAGCGAGCCGGGTCGACGGCGAGGTGGAAGGGGTCACGAGCCACGATCCTGCCGCACGGCCTCGACCTCGGCCATCCGGCGGCGCCAGTGCTCCGCCCGGTCCGGGGTGGCGGCCACCCGAGTCAGCGCCGAGACATCGACCGGCGGGCGGCGTACGGGAAGGAACCCCTCGACCGGTAGCAACGGCTCGGCCACGACGTCATCGCTCAGCAGCTGCACGGTCGCGAGACCGCAGGCGTGTGGCAGCTCCGGGAGCGCCGCCGCGAGAGCGATCCCCGCGGCGATTCCGATGCTGGACTCCACCGCACTCGAGACCACCACCGGCAGGCCGATGTCCTCGGCGATCCGCAGACAGGCGCGCACGCCGCCGAGCGGCTGCACCTTGAGGACGGCGATGTCGGCCGCCTCGAGGTCGCGCACGCGATAGGGATCGGCCGCGCGGCGGATCGACTCGTCCGCGGCGATCGGCACCGGGACCCGGCGGCGCACCAGTGCCAGGTCCTCGACCGAGGCGACCGGCTGCTCGACGTACTCCAGACCACCGGCGGATCGCTCCAGGACACCGATCCGACGGACCGCCTCCTCGACCGACCAGCCTGCGTTGGCGTCGATGCGGACCAGCCCGTCGGGCCCGAGGGCGTCGCGGACCGCTTCCAACCGGGCCTCGTCCTCCCGCGGGTCCTGTCCGGGCTCGGCGACCTTCACCTTGGCCGTCCGGCAGCCCGACGAGGCGAGCACGATCTCGCGAGCGCGCTCCGGTGAGCAGGCTGGGACGGTGACGTTGACGGCGACCCGGTCACGGAGAGGGGATGGCCATCCGAGGTCTGCGGCCTCCCGGGCACAGTCCAGCCAGGGCGCGGACGTGGGCGCGTCGTACTCCAGGAACGGGCTGAACTCCCCCCAGCCGGCCTCGCCCTCGACGAGCACGCCCTCGCGCACGGTGATGCCACGAAAGCGCATGCGCATCGGGATCGAGAAGACCTTCATGCCATGCCCTTGAGCGCCAACCGGTCCACCTTGCCGTTCGTCAGCAGGGGAACGGACGCGACCCGGACCACCTGGTGTGGCGCCCACGCCCGCGGACACTCCTCACAGACCCAGGTCCGCAGCTCGTCGAGCCCCACCGGTCCGACGACGAAGGCGACGACCCGCTCACCCCACTGCTAATCGGGTACGCCGAGCACCTCGGCCGAGAACACCGACGGGTGCTCCCGGATGCGCGCGACCACGGCCGGCGCCGGCACCTTCACCCCACCGGTCGTGATCATGTCGTCGTCACGACCAGTGATCCGCAGCCGCCCGCCGGCGTCGAGCCCGCCCAGATCGTGGGTGACCAGCCAGCCGTCGCGCAGCGTCTCGGCTGTCAGCGCGGGATCGTCCTGGTAGCCGTCGAACAGCATCGGTCCGTGCAACAGCACCCGCCCGTCGTCGATGCGGATCTCGGCGCCAGACAGCGGGAGTCCGTCATAGACGCAGCCGCCGCACGTCTCGCTCATCCCGTACGTCGAGACCACGGGGATGCCGACTGCCTCCGCACGGAACCGAAGCGCCCGTTCGAAGGCGGCACCACCGATCAGCACAGCGTCGAACGCAGCCATCGCCCTGGCGGCGGCCGGGACCTCCAGCAGCCGGTGCAGCTGGGTCGGCACCAGGCTCAGGTAGGAACGGGTCCCGCCCAGCTGCGCACGCGCGCGGACGACGTCCTGCGTGGTCACCGGCTCGGTGCCGGCGACCACCGACCGGAAGAGCACCTGCACTCCGGCGACGTGCGTCGGCGGCAGGTTCAGCACCCAGCGGCCCGGTCCACCGAGCCGCTCCTGGGTGGCCAGGGCGGAGGCGCGCATAGCGTCGCGGGAGAGCAGCACCCGCTTGGGGCGTCCGGTCGAGCCCGAGGTCGCGATCACGATTGGCGCGGGACTCTCCGCGGCATCCCATGCGCGCAGAAGCTCGAGGATCTCCTCGGCGCTTCCGTTCACCGGTCGCAGGCTGCTCACGTCGGCGAATCTAGCCCTGACACAATCCCGGCCATGACCACCCCTGCCCCGACCATCAGCCAGTGGATCGCCGGCGCGCGCCCGCGCACCTTGCCTGCTGCGGTCTCACCTGTGCTCGCCGGGACCGCGATCGCACTGTGGGCGGACGAAGTGGTGTGGTGGAAGGCGCTTCTCGCCCTCGCGGTCTCGTTGCTGCTGCAGATCGGGGTCAACTACGCCAACGACTACTCCGACGGCATCCGGGGCACCGACGACGCCCGGGTCGGTCCGCTGCGCCTCGTCGGCAGCGGCGTGGCGACGTCGCGAGCCGTGAAGTCGGCGGCGTTCGCGTCCCTCGGGGCCGCCGGGCTGGTCGGGCTGGCGCTCGCCGCGACGACCGCATGGTGGCTGGTCGGGGTCGGGCTGCTGTGCATCCTGGCCGCCTGGTTCTACACCGGGGGCAAGCGCCCCTACGGCTACATGGGCCTCGGCGAGGTCATGGTCTTCGTCTTCTTCGGGCTGGTGGCGGTCATCGGCACGACCTACGTCCAGACCGAGTCCTTCGAGCTCCCCGCGCTGTACGCCGCCATCGGGGTCGGCGCCTTCGCCTGCGCCATCCTGGTCGCCAACAACCTGCGCGACATCCCCACCGACACCGTCTCGGGCAAGCGCACGCTCGCCGTTGTGCTGGGCGACGAGCGCACCCGTCACCTCTACGGCCTCCTCATCGATCTCGCCGTGGTGGCCCTGATCGGCGTCGCCCTCACGACCACGTGGTGGGTGGCCCTGGCCCTGGCGGGCGCCCCGGCCGCGGTGCGCGCCGTCTCCACGGTGCTCGGCGACAAGGCCACCGGACCAGCCCTGGTGCCCGTGCTCCAGCAGACCGGCGTGGCCCAGCTGCTCTACGCCGCCGGGATTCTCACGGGGGCCGCGATCAGCCTGATCTGACCGCCGCCACGGGGCACGCACAGACCCCGGTGACACACTGGGCGCATGTGGTTCTTCATCCTGCTCGGCATCGTCGTCATCTGCGCGCTCGCGTACACCAACAGGGTGAAGCTGCTCGCGAAGGTGCTCGGTCAGTCCGAGACGCGGATCAACCGCCAGCTCAAGCGCAAGCCGCGCTGAGCCAGCTCAACGGCTCAGTCGGAGTGGTCCTCGCGGGACTTGATCTCCTCGAGCTTCTGCGTCGCGCGGGATGCCCTCGCCTCCACCACTGCGGCGAACCGCTCCCGCTGTGGGGCCAGCAGCTTCAGCGACAGGATTGAGGAGATGATGACGGCGGCGAGGAAGGGCACGAGCAGCAACCCGTCCTTGCCGAAGATCAGCATCCAGATCCCGGCAAGCACCGCGTAGGTCGCCACGAACAGCAGCAACCGCATCAGGGTGTAGCTCACGAACTCCTTCACCGGACCACGGTAACAAGCGCGGCTGGCTCCTGTGGGACGCGGTCGCTGCTCAGAACCTGGGAGAAGCGGATCTGGACTACCACGGACCATCTACTCTTGAGCCATGTTGCGGTTCGTGGTCTTCCTCGCCCTGTTCGCGGCGGTGGTCTACGCGACCTTCTGGCTCATCGACCGTCGCAGCCAGGGTGGCAGCGGCAATACCGGCCCGAAGCCCATCCCGCGCGGCCCGGTCGGGCCCGACGACGACGAGGACTTCCTCCGAGAGCTCGACCGAAGGAAGCGACACAGCAAGGACGAGGAGTCCTAGTCGATCGTCCGGAGGATCGCGGTCGGCTCCGGGGCGGCGTAGGAGTGCTGGCTGCCGCTGCCGAAGAAGAAGTTGATCCCCACGAAGTTGAACCACAGCGTCGCCAGGCCCACCAGCGCCACGATCGCGGCGGAGCGGCCCTTCCAGCCCGAGGTCGCGCGGGCGTGCAGGTAGGCGGCGTACACCACCCAGGTGATGAAGGCCCACACCTCCTTGGGGTCCCAGCCCCAGTAGCGGCCCCAGGCGTAGTGCGCCCAGATCGGCCCAGCGATCAGCGCCGCGAATGTCCAGATGGGAAAGCCGAACGCGTGCGTGCGGTAGGCGACCCGGTCGAGTACGGCGAGCTCGGGTAGCCGGGCGAGATAACCGCGAGAAGGCGGAGTGTCGGCGCTCTGACGCCGCAGCCAGCGTTCCTTGACCAGGAACAGGGCCGAGCACATGCCGCCCAGGGTGAAGGCGCCGGTGGCGGTGATGGCCGCGACGACGTGGATCACCAGCCAGGGCGACTGCAGCGCGTCGCGCAACGGGACGACGGGCGTGTAGAGGCCGAGCACGTCGACCATCAGCGTCACCAGGACGAAGCTGGTGACGACCGGGGCGAGCCACGCCAACGAGTAGCGGCGGTAGAGCAGCAGGAAACCCATCACCACGACCCAGGTGCCGGTGAGGGTGAACTCGTACATGTTTCCCCACGGCACCCGCACCGGGTCGGAGGCCAGACCGCGGCTCACCAAGGCGATGAAGTGGAAGAACGCCGCGACCACCGTCAGCGCAACGCCGATGCGCGCGAACAACTGCATCCGTTCCGGCTCGTCCACGACGTCGGGAGCCGCCTGGGCCTGCGCGGGGGCACCGACCGCGGCAGCGCCGCCGACGGCCACTGGTTCGCCGACCGGTTCCTCGACCTTGTGCCCGGCCGCCCACGCGGCGAAGTTGGACAGCACCGCGAGGAAGTAGACGACGGCGCACGCCGCCACGGCCTGGTTGCTGAGCACCTCGAACTGATCGTGGGTCACGACGACTCTCCTGCTGTTGTTGAGCCCGCTGCTTTGGAGACCGGCGCCGGGCGGAGCGCGTCGGTGAGGGAGTCGATCTCCGCCGACAGGTCCCCACCGGAGCTGCGATCGAGTCCGGCGACCTCGACGACAGTAGCGCCACCTTCGCGACGTGTGCGCACCCAGATACGGCGCGGACGGATGAACAGTGAACCCAAAAGGCCGATCAGCGCGAGGACGACCCCGCCGAGGGCGATCTTCTGTCCGGGCGTATGGCTCACCTGCAGCTTCACGTAGCGGCTGAGGCCGTCGAAGGTGACCGTGCCGAGCCCGTCGGGCAGCTTCGCGGTGCTGCCCATGCCGAGGTCGAGACGCACCTGCTTGCCGTCGGCCTTCCTGACCGGGTCGAGGCCCTTCTTCTGCAGCCCGTAGACCGACTGCGGCTTGCCACCGTCGAGGCCGAGGTCGCCCTTCCAGACCAGCATCGAGACGGCCGGGTTCTTGGCATCGGGGAAGGCCGAGAAGGGTCCACCGTTCTTGCCCTTGACGAAGCCGTACGTCGGGTAGAACTCGCCCTCGAGCCCGAGCTGGGTGTTGCCCGTCTTCTGCTGGGCGTCCGGCACCTTCACCACCCCGAAGGAGCGGAAGGTGCTGTCCTCGGGCAGGAACACCACCGGGCCGGAGAACGCGACACTGCCGTCGGCGTTGCGGACCGTGATGTGCGGCGCGTAGCCATGGCTGATCAGGAACACGTCGGTGCCATCGAGCGTCAGCGGGTGGTTGACCGAGATCTTCTGGTGGCGTTGGGCCGCCGTGGGCGAGCTGCGGTAGGTCAGGTCAGCCCCGAACTCGTGCGCCATCCCGGCCTCGCGGCCCTCCCGGATGAAGGTCACGGCGAAGTCGTTCACGGTGAACTCGAACGGGCTCAGCGACGCTGCATCGAAGAGTGCGCCGGCGCGGAAGTCGTCGTACTGGCTCAGGGTGTTGGCGAAGCTGTCCTTCGCGACGACGATCACGCCACCCTTGAAGCCCCAGAGCCCACCGAGCGCGAACCCCACGAGCACGATCAGCACCGAGAGGTGGAACAGCAGGTTGCCCGCCTCGCGCAGGTAGCCGCGCTCAGCGCCGATGCTGCCGTCGTTCGTCGAGATCCGGAACCGGCGCTTGCGCAGCAGTGCGCGCGCCCGCTCGAGCGCCACGTCGGGTGCCTCGTCGGTCTCGAAGGTGCGGGACTGCGGCAGCCTGGACAGGTGGCGAGGAGCATCCGGCGGCAGCCGGCGTACGCCGCGCCAGTAGACCAGGAGCCGCGGGATGATGCAGCCCACCAGCGAGATCATCAGCAGGATGTAGATCGCGGAGAACCACACCGAGTTGTAGACCGAGAACAGCCCGAGCTTCTCATAGACCGGGGTCAGCTGCGGGTGGGCGTCACGCCACCGCGAGGCACGCAGCGAGTCCACCGCCTCCTGCGGCACCACCGACCCGGGGATCGCCGCGAGTGCCAGCATGAACAGCAGGATCAGGGCCGTCCGCATGGAGGTGAGCTGGCGCCACGTCCAGCGCGCGAGCTCGCGCGGGCGAAGTGGCGGCGCCTCGTAGCCGCTTGCGGGGCGGGGCACCGCCTAGACCCCTGCCGTGAAGTCGGGGAAGAACCAGGTGCGCATCCAGTCGACCAGGACGCCCCACCAACCGGTGACGAGGAGCACCCCGACGGCGATCAGCATCAGCCCGCCGAACGCCGTGACCCACTGCTGGTGGCGGCGGATCCAGCCCACGGCACCGAGCATCCGGCGGTAGGCCAGCGCCGCGGCGATGAACGGCAGCCCGAGCCCCAGGCAGTAGGCGAAGGTCAGCAACGCGCCACGCCAGGCGCTCGCCTCGTTGAGCGCCAGGCTGGTGACGGCCACCAGCGTCGGGCCGATGCACGGCGCCCAGCCGAGGCCGAAGAGCACCCCGAGCAGCGGAGCCGCTGCCAGGCCGACCGCCGGGACCTGGTGGATCCGCCAGTCGCGCTGCATCCACGGCACCACCCCGAGGAAGACCAGTCCGAGCAGGATCGTGAAGGAGCCGAGCACGATCGTGATCGGCCGCTCGTAGGTGAACAGCCAGAACCCGATCGCTCCGAACAGGGCACCGAAGGAGACGAACACGAACGAGAAACCGAGGACGAAGAGCAGTGACCCGGCGAGCATCCGACCGCGTTTGGCATCGGCCAGGTCGGCTCCCGAGAGCCCGGTGGCGTAGGAGAGGTAGCCGGGTAGGAGCGGCACCACGCAGGGCGAGAAGAACGAGACGAGCCCCGCGATCATCGCCACCGGGACGGCCAGCACCAGCGAGCCGTCGAGAGCGGTGTCGCGGAACCAGCCACCGAGGTCGAGCCCCGAGCTGAGCCCGAGGGCGAGCGGGGCGAGCGGGGCGAGCAGCAGGGTCACTTCTCGACGTCCCGCACGAGGTCGACGAGCGTCTGCTGGCTCGGGATCTTGCCCAGGATGCTGGCAGCCACGCGGCCCTTCGCGTCGAGCACCACAGTGCTCGGGATCGCGCTCGGGATCAGGGTGCCGTAGAAGGCGAGCAGCGTGCGGCCCGACGGGTCGTAGAAGGACGGGTAGGGCACGTCGTAGCGCCGCTCGAAGGCCAGCCCCTGCTCGGGGCTCGAGTCCTTGGTGTTCACCCCGACGAACTCGACGTCGTCCTTCGCCAGCTCGCGGGCAGCCCCGGCCAGGGCGCGCGCCTCCTGGCGGCAGTCGGCACACCAGGATCCCCAGACGTTGAGGACGACCACCTTGCCGGCGTACGCCTCCAGGGAGAGGTCGGTGCCGTCGAGCAGCGTCCCGGAGACCTCGCCGGGGGTCTTGCGCTCCTCGACCGGAAGCCGGTTGATGATGCCCTGGCCGTCGACGTACCCCTTGTCCCCGGTGCTGGCGCCGCTCGCGCAGGCAGAGGTCACCGCACCCAGGAGGAGTACGGCGAACAGGAGCCGGAGCGTGGCGCGCACCTCAGGACGGGGGCTCGGGAAAGGGACCGTGATCGTCATCCGCGCCACCGGCGGAGAAGGGAGCGTTGCGGTCGGCGACGGGGATCAGGTCACCGGCCGGTTCGGAGTACCCCACGCTCACGAGGCGCTCGTCCTCGAAGGTGAAGGAGGTCAGGCTGCACAGGGTGCAGTGTCGTTTGCGTGGGTCGTGCAGGAACAAGCGGTTCTCGGCCTTGAGCCGGGTGATCCAGATCGGGAGCTGGTGCGAGACGACCACTGCCTCGTGGCCCTCCGCCGCGGCGCGGGCGTCCAGCACCGCCGGCCACATCCGCGCGACCACCTGCTTGTAGGGCTCACCCCACGACGGGACGAGCGGGTTGCGCAGGGCCCACCAGATCTTGGGCCGGCGCAGGATCGATCCACGCAGGTCGAACGGCTCGCCCTCGAAGATGTTGCCGGACTCGATCACCCTGTCGTCGAGCTCCACGGTCAGCCCGCGGACGGCGGCCAGCGGAGCAGCCGTCTCCTGCGCCCGCTCGAGCGGCGAGGACACCAGGTGGGTGATGTCGCGCTCCCCGATGCGGTCGGCGACGCGGTCGGCCATCTTGCGACCGCGCTCGGAGAGGTGGAAGCCGGTGGAGCGCCCGTAGAGGATGCCCTGCGGGTTGTGCACCTCGCCGTGGCGAAGCAGATGAACAGTCGTGGTCACTGAGGAATCTTCCCTCATCCGTGGTTCCGTCCTGCTGTCGAGTCTCCAGCGGCGGCGGCTTCGCGTGCGGCCCTTGGCAGGGCGTCGATCACGTGCTGGAGGGCGCGGTCGTCATGGGCGGCCGAGAGGAACCAGGCTTCGTAGGCGCTCGGAGGCAGGTAGACGCCCTGGTCGAGCATCGAGTGGAAGAAGGCCTTGTAGGCGCCGGTGTCCTGACGCGAGGCGGTGGCGTAGTCGGTCACCGCCTCCTGCAGGCCGAGGAAGACGCTGAACATGTTGCCGCCGGCCTGCACCACGTGGGGTACGCCGACCCGGGTCAGCTCCTCACCGACCGCAGTCGAGAGGGTCGCGGCGGCCGCGTCGATGTGGGCGTAGACCTCGTCGGTCGCGAGTCGCAGCGTGGCCAGCCCGGCGGTCGTCGCGACCGGGTTCCCCGAGAGCGTGCCCGCCTGGTAGACCGGCCCGTCGGGCGAGAGCATCCCCATCACGTCGGCCCTGCCACCGAAGGCAGCGGCCGGGAAGCCGCCACCCATCACCTTGCCGAACGTGACCAGGTCGGGGCGCCAGCCCTCGAGTGCACCGTCAAGGCCCCACTGCCCCCGGGGCGAGACCCGGAAGCCGGTCATCACCTCGTCGGAGACGAACAGTGCCCCGTGCTTCGCGCAGGTCTCTGCGAGGAACTGGTTGAACCCGGGCTCAGGCGGGACCACGCCCATGTTGCCGGGCGACGCCTCGGTGATCAGGCAGGCGATCTCGGACCCACGCTCGGCGAAGGCTGCCTCGACGGCTGACCGGTCGTTGAAGGGCAGCACCAGCGTCGCGGCGGTCGAGGCTGCGGGCACTCCGGGGGTGCCGGGCACAGCGCCTTCGATCCGGTGAGTACTCGACGGGCTCGGCGCGCGCGAGGCGGCGACCGTCCTCCCCGGCTACACCCACCTCCAGCAGGCGATGC
>JBDSXU010000208.1:0-5966 GCA_039926005.1 Marmoricola sp. | reverse complement strand
AGCACGTTGTCGTCGGGTTCCGGGATCTCGGGAGTGACCCAACCTGCTTCCTGCAGCACGGTGGCGTTCGGCCGCGGTCCGCCCTTGATGCCCGCGCGCAGGCCACGACACAGAGCGCGCCGCAGGGTGCCGCGATCCTCCGACCTCTCCTCCGCCTGCTGAGCACCTTTTGGCGCAGTTCGGCTCCCGGCGTCGGTAGGGTGCCGGACGTGCCCATGACGACGACCCCTGCCCGTGTCGTCGCGGTGGTGGTCACCTGGAACCGGCGGGACCTGCTGGTCGAGGCGCTTGCCGCGTTGCGTGCCCAGAGCCACCCGCTGACCGCGCTCGTCGTCGTCGACAACGCCTCGAGCGACGGCACGGACCAGTTGCTTGACGGCGAGGCCGGCCTGGACGTCGTACGCCTGAAGAGGAACACCGGTGGCGCCGGAGGCTTCGCAGTGGGGCTCGAGCGGGCGATGACCCACGACCCCGACCTGCTCTGGCTGCTCGATGACGACACGGTGCCCACCCCGGACGCCGCCCGCGAGCTGGTCCGGGTCTGGCAGGACTACGCCGACCCGGAAGGCACGCAGGGCAGTCCGCCAGCGGTGCTGGCCAGCAAGGTCGTGTGGACCGACGGGCGCGACCACCCGATGAACACCCCGCGCCGCAAGCCGGGGGCCGGCAAGGCGGAGATCGAGGCGGCGAAGAGGGCCGGCGCGATCCCGATCCGCTCAGCCTCGTTCGTCTCGATCATGTGCGACGCGAGCGTGGTCCGGGAGCGGGGTCTCCCGCTGGCCGACTACTTCTTGTGGAACGACGACTTCGAGTACTCCACACGGCTCATCCGTGACCGCGTCGGCCTCTACTGTCCCGACAGCCTCGTGGTGCACAAGACCAAGGTTTTCGGCTCCACCGACGCCGACCCGGGGGAGCGGTTCTTCTTCGAGGTGCGCAACAAGGTGTGGCTGTTCACCCGGTCACGTGGGTTGCGTCCTTCCGAGAAGGCGGTCTACGGCGCCTCGACACTGCGCAGGTGGACGCGCACATTTGCGAGGTCGGAGGATCGCGGCACCTTGCGGCGCGCTCTGTGTCGTGGCCTGCGCGCGGGCATCAAGGGCGGACCGCGGCCGAACGCCACCGTGCTGCAGGAAGCAGGTTGGGTCACTCCCGAGATCCCGGAACCCGACGACAACGTGCTCGCCCCCGGCCAGCCGTTCTCCCTCCTGATCAGTACGTGGGGCGGTGACCGTGCCGACTACCTGCGCGAGGCCTTCGTGTCCACGGTCGACGCGCAGACACGACGACCTGCCCAGGTGGTGCTGGTGCAGGACGGGCCGGTGCCCGACGAGATGGCCGCCGAGATCCGGCACCTGGTCGAGAACAGCCCGGTCCCGGTGACCCACGTGGAGATTCCGGACAACCTGGGGCTCGGTCCCGCGCTGGACGCCGGCCTCAGGGCCAGTGAGCACGAGATCGTCGCGCGCATGGACGCCGACGACGTGAGCGCGCCCGACCGCTTTGAGAGGCAGCTCCCGCTGATCGAGGCCGGCGCGGACATCGTCGGGTCGGGGCTGTGGGAGTTCGGGGAGTCGACCGGCGACATCGTCGGCCGTCGTACGCCGCCCACCGATCCCGACGAGATCAGACGCGTCATCCGGTTCCGGGACCCGTTCAACCACCCGACCGTCGTCTACCGCCGAGTTGCCGTGCTGGCCGCCGGCGGCTACTCCGACATGGCGCTGATGGAGGACTACCTGCTGTTCACGCGGATGGTCGCCGCCGGTGCGGTGCCGGCCAACCTGGCTGAGCCGCTGGTGCACTACCGCGTCGGGGACGGCGCCTACGCGCGACGCGGGGGGCTCGCCCTGCTGCGGTCCGAGCTGGCACTTCAGTCGCGGTTCCGCGAGCTCGGGCTCACCTCACGCCGGCAGTACCTCCGCAACGTGGCCGTCCGGGGTGGCTACCGACTCGTCCCCGAGGGTGTGAGAAAGGTCGCCTACCGCCGCCTGTTGGCCAACCGCACAGGAACAGCGCGCGGCTAGACTGACCCGGGCCCTATGCCCACATACGTGGCATGCCCGCAGACATCACCCTGCTGGCATCACTGAGCGCCGCCTCCAGCACCAGCAGCCGAAGAGGAGAGAGTTTCGTTGAACGCCGAGCACGCGCCCGACCTGGTCGTCGTCGGATCAGGCTTCTTCGGCCTCACCATCGCCGAACGCTGCGCCAGTGAGCTCGGCCTCAACGTCCTCATCATCGAGCGTCGGCACCACCTCGGCGGCAACGCCTACAGCGAGCCCGAGCCCGAGACAGGCATCGAGGTGCACGTCTACGGAGCGCACCTCTTCCACACCTCCAACGACAAGGTCTGGGAGTACGTCAACCGATTCACCGACTTCACCGGCTACCAGCACCGCGTGTTCGCGAAGTACCAGGGGCAGGTCTACTCCTTCCCGATGAACCTCGCCATGATCAACCAGTTCTTCGGCAAGAGCCACACCCCCGACGAGGCGCGCGCGCTGATCGCCGAGCAGGCCAGCGAGATCGACACCGCGGAGGCGAAGAACCTCGAGGAGAAGGGGATCAGCCTGATCGGTCGCCCGCTCTACGAGGCGTTCGTGAAGGGCTACACCGCCAAGCAGTGGCAGACCGATCCCACGGAGCTCTCGGCCGACATCATCAGCAGGCTGCCGGTCCGCTACAACTTCGAGAACCGCTACTTCAGCGACAAGTACGAAGGCCTTCCGGTCGACGGCTACACCGCGTGGCTGACCCGGATGGCCGACCACCCCAACATCGAGGTGCGCTTGAACACGGACTTCCTCGACCCTGCCAACGGATGGGCCGACGAGTTCAAGGGCAAGGTCCCGATCGTCTACACCGGACCCGTCGACGAGTACTTCGGGAACTCCGAGGGTCGTCTGTCCTGGCGCACGGTCGACCTCGAGCGCGAGGTGGTGGAGGTCGACGACTTCCAGGGCACCTCGGTGATGAACTACAACGACCAGCACGTGCCCTACACCCGGATCCTCGAGTTCAAGCACTTCCACCCGGAGCGCGACTACCGACCCGGCAAGTCGGTGATCGTGCACGAGTACTCGCGCGCCGCCGAGGAGGGTGACGAGCCCTACTACCCGATCAACACGGCCGAGGACCGCGAGAAGCTCCTCAAGTACCGCGACCTAGCCCGCAAGGAGCCGATGGTGCTCTTCGGTGGCCGGCTCGGGACCTACAAGTACCTCGACATGCACATGGCCATCGGATCGGCGCTGTCGATGTATGACAACAAGCTCAAGCCACACTTTGCCGAAGGTGCTGAGCTCAACTCCGGAGGGGTGGACGAGTGATCACCCCACCACAGCACTCGCTTCGCTCCTGCTGCGATAGGGACCCCGAATGACACTCGCGACCGACGCAACAGGCCCCAGGGCGCAAACGGCGACCACACGCAAGGTGCTGCAGCGTTTCGTGCTGCCCGCCGAGCGTGACCTCGACGTCGTCCCGCTGTACGTCGACACCGAGCACGCTGTCCTCGATGCCGACAAGGCCTCGATCGGCGGAAGCAGGGTTGCCAAGAACATGAACCGTGCGGCGCTGCGCCAGTCGATCTCGACCGGCACGACGCTGCACCCCGATGCGATCCTCGACCGCCACCGGTTGCGCGTGGAGCACGATCAACGGGTCTCCACCGGCACCTACTTCAACGGCTTCGCCGCGAGCTACTGGCGTCGCTGGACCGTCGTGGAAGAGGTGACCCTCGACATCACGGTCCGCGGTGTGGGCGCCACGGTCACCGTCTACCGCTCCATGGCCAATGGCCGTTCGCAGCGGGTCGACTCGGCAACCTCGGTCGAGCCCGATGCCAACCGTTTCGAGTTCGACCTGTCGCTCGTCCCGTTCGTGGACGGGGGCTGGTACTGGTTCGACGTGGTCGCCGGAGACGAGGACATCGTCATCGACGAGGCGAGCTGGGTGGCCGACGTACCCGCCGACCGGGCGGAGTCCGGAAGCGTCACCGTCGGCATCACGACGATGAACCGGCCGGACTTCTGCGCGAAGCTGATCGGCCAGATCGGCGGCGACAAGGCCGTCAAGGCGCTGGTCGACGAAGTGCTCGTCATGGAGCAGGGGACCGACAAGGTCACCGGCAGTGACTACTTCGCCGCCGCAGAGGCCTCGCTCGACGGCAAGCTGCGGGTCATCGAGCAGGGCAACATCGGAGGCTCGGGCGGTTTCGCCCGGGCACAGTTCGAGACGTTGAAGGCCGACCGCTCCAAATACGTGCTCTTCCTCGACGACGACATCGTCGCCGAGCCGGAGAGCATCCTGCGCGCGGTCACGTTCGGTGACCTCGCACGCCGGCCCTCGATCGTGGGCGGCCACATGTTCAGCCTGTTCAGCAAGGCCCGGTTGCACAGCTACGGCGAGATCATCAACCGCTACCGCTTCTGGTGGATGTCGCCAACGTCGGTCGAGACCGACTGGGATTTCGGCGCCCGCAACCTACGCAGCTCGCGCTGGCTGCACCGTCGCGTCGACGTCGACTTCAACCCGTGGTTCATGTGCCTGATCCCGATGGAGATCGTGCGCGAGATCGGCCTGAGCCTCCCGCTGTTCATCAAGTGGGACGACTCGGAGTACGGCGTCCGTGCCCAGGCTGCCGGCTATCCGACCATCACCATGCCCGGCGTCGCGGTGTGGCACGTGCCGTGGACCGACAAGAACGACGCCCTCGACTGGCAGGCCTACTTCCACCAGCGCAACCGTTTCGTCGCGGCGCTCCTGCACTCGCCGTTCCCGCACGGTGGACGGATGGTCCGGGAGAGCTTCAACCACCAGCTCAAGCACCTGCTGGCGATGCAGTACTCCACGGTCGAGCTGCGACACCTCGCGCTGCAGGACGCGCTGGCCGGTCCCGACCAGCTCCACGACGACCTGCCGATCAAGCTCGGCCAGGTGCGCGAGCTGCGCAAGCAGTACACCGACGCCCAGCTCAAGCCGGACCCCGACGCCTTCCCACCGCCTCGGCGTGAGAAGCCCCGCAAGAAGGACTTGGACTTCGAGATCCCGGGGCAGGTCTCGCAGCTGCTCTCCGCGGTGAAGGGCTCGGTGCGTCAGTTCATGGGCACCCGGGCGCTGTCGCGCGAGTTCCCCGAGAAGGCGCTGCCGGCCATGGACGCGAGCTGGTACCGGCTCGCCACCCTCGACTCCGCGATCGTGAGCATGCCCGACGGCACCTCCGCCGCGTTGTACCAGCGTGACCCCGAGCTGTTCCGCGACCTGCTCAAGCGCACCATCGAGATCCACGAGCGCCTCTACCGCGAGTGGCCACAGCTCTCGCAGCTCTACCGCGACCAGCTCGCAGAGATCACCTCAGCGCAACGCTGGGAGAAGACCTTCGCTGCCTCCATGCAGGAGCGGAAATGAGAGCGGCCAACAAGGCGGCAGCCGCCGACGACGCTGATGAGAAGCGCCGGAAGAACGCCGCCAGGCGAGCTCGTCGGATGGCGGCGAAGCAGGCTGACGCGATGCCGGTCGTCGAGGCGGTCGACGGCCCCCGGGAGATACGCACGGTGAATGCCGAGCTGGTCGCGCCCGCACCGCGTGGTGGCCTGCTCGAGGTGCTCCAGCAGCCCTACCTACTTCGCCTGATCGTCTCGCGCCAACTGGCGGCGATGTACGCCGCGTCGCTGCTCGGACTGCTCTGGTCCTACGTCCAGCCGGCCATGCGGTTCGGCATCTACTACCTCGTGATGGGCTTCGTCCTCAACCTGCACAAGGGCACCCCCTACTTCGCGCTCCACCTGTTCACCGGAATCGTGGTCGTGCACTATTTCGGCGAGACGTGGAGCGGGGCCACCAGATCGATCTGGGGCAACAAGACGCTGGTCAAGAAGATGCGGATGCCGCGGGAGATGTTCCCGGTGGCCGCGATGGTGGTGGCGGCGTACCACACGATGCCGCAGGTCCTCGTCCTCGTC
>JBDSXU010000207.1:0-4836 GCA_039926005.1 Marmoricola sp. | reverse complement strand
CAAAGGGCGTGAGTTCCATGACGCCACTATGACATCGTTATGACGTCAAGACAAGTCGCAACGATGTCATAGTGGCGTCAGCGGTGACGCCGAGGCGCGCGAGCCACCCGTCCCCCCGTGACGAGCGGTCCGGACCTGTGCCGCGTGTCCGATGAGGGTTGGCGGTGACCCTCATGGTGGCAAGAGCGCCCCGCTCGGCGACGAATACACCGCAACCAGGGAATTCCCGAGATGGAGAGCTACCAGCCTGCGCCGAAGCTGAGCAGGGGTACGACGTCATCCGCGCTCGCCGCAACCTCGGCCAGCGCGTCGGCCGGTGCCGAGCCGTGAGCGACCAGCGCGTGCCAGCGCGCCAGGGTCTCGCACGCGACGTCGTCGGCGATCAGCACGGGCGAGGACAGCACTGTGCGCGCGCCCGCGTGCAGCCAGGCAGCGCTCATCCCGATCGCCTCCTCGCCGGACCGGACCGAGACGCGACCGAGCTCGCACGCGGACAGCACCACCGTCTCGGGGGTCCGCGACAGCAGGTCGATGTCGTAGCCGAACCACGGCCCGTCGGTGAGCTCGACGGCGGAGAACAACGGGTTCTCACCGGTGTGCCGACCATGCCCGGCCAGGTGCAGCACGTCCACCTCGACGGCCAGCTCGGCAACGTGCGCCGCGGTCGCCTCCGCACCGCGCAGTACCTTCGCGGCCGGCCACTCGGCAGCCGCGCGGGCCACCTCCTCCTCGCCCCGAGCCACGTTGGGTCCCGCGACGAGGCCGACACGGCGAGGACGCGTCAGCCGGTTCTCCCTGAGCTCGAGCCATCGCGTGGCCGAGGGCGGGATGGTGAGTGGCCGGCCGACGAACCCAGGCAGCAAGGACCAAGGTGTCCCCGCGAGCGCGCCGGAGGGGGTGAGTACGACGCGTCGCTCACCCAGCAGGTCGGCGCACGGCGCGACGAGCTGTGCGGCCACCACTCCCAGCCGGTCACGCAGAGCGGCCCGCAGCGGGGCGGCCAGGGCGTCGTGGCGATGGGCCGCGGCCATCGTCAGGTCGGAGGTGAGCCCGTCGAGCTGGTCGCGCAGGGAACCGGTGTGGCCGAGCTCGAGCACCCGCGTGAGGTCGGAGGTGACCACCAGGGCCGTGACCCGGTCATGGACGACGACATGAGCGACGAGCGCCGCGTCGTCCGACTTGAGAGCGACCTGCAGCTCCGCCAGGCTCGCGGGTTCACCGACGCTGCCCGCGCCCTCGCCGTACCACCGCCGCTGGCGGACCCGCTGCCGCAGCTCCGCGACCCTCCGGGCCTCGGCCGTACGCCGCCCCGGCTGCTCGCCCTGGAGCAGGCGAAGCTCGGTCAGGTCGCTGGCCACCTGCTCGTCGGCCGGCGGCCGCACCGGGGTGACCCGGCCGACAAGGGCCCTCGCCCGCTCGGACCACTCGAAGACCAACGCGGGGTCGCCGTCGCCAAGGGCGAGCATCAGCCCGCGGGTCGCCAGGTCGCGACCGTGGCCCACGAGCGTGCTCTGCAGGTCGAGGCTGCCGAAGGAGGACTGCCACTGGTGCAGGTCGTCCAGGCCCGACCGGACGTGTTGACGAGCATGGCGACGGTCCCCGCGTGCCTGCGCCAGCTCGGCCCTGACCTCGCGCCAGAGCAACCGTGTGGTCACCGGGGAACCGCCGTCGACCCGCACGCGGGTCAGCCGGGCTCGGGCATCGACGAGGTCACCGCGCGCCACGCTGACCCTGACGCCCTGCAGCTCGAGCACGGTGGCGTCTCGGGAGAGACCCTGCCCGCGCAGGTCGTCGACGAGTGCGTCGACCCGGTTCAGTAACGACGCCTGCCGGGCACCGGCCGCGATCTCTGCGACGAGCGCGGCCGCGTCTGCGCGAAGTGCCCGGGCCGGACTCGCCTGGCCCCGGAAGTGGCGGGCCGCCTTGCGGGCCACGACACGGGCCCGGGCCGGGTCCTCCCGCAGCAGCGTCCAGGCCAGGGTCAGCTCGCACTCCGCCTGGAAGGTGCGCAGCCGGCGGGAGCCGTAGGCGCTCGCGGCCGTGTCGAGCGCCGCGATCGCCTCGTGCGGCCGACCGGCAGCGGTCAGGATCTCGGCCCGGTCCTGCTCGACGACGGCTCTGTTCGCGACGGACATGCTGCCGAGGACGGCACCGGCCTCGTCGATCATCTGCAGCGCGCCCACGAGGTCGCCGATGAGCAGTCGCGCGTAGCCGAGATTGTGCTCGGCCTTGGCCTGCTGCTGGGTCAGCCCAGCTCGGCGCAGGGCCTCACCGGCGGCAGTGAAGTCGGTGACAGCATCGCGGGCGTCGCCTCGGTGGAGGTGGACGTTGCCTCGGTTGAGCAGTGCCCGGCCGAGGTACTCGTCGTTGTCCTGGAGCAGGTCGATGGCGTGGGCGAAGGCGTCCATGGCCTGGTCACCCTCACCTCGGCGCGTGAGCAGAAGACCGAGCTGTGACCAGATCAGCCCGTAGGTCTCGGAGGCCAGGCCCTGGCGTTCGAGGAGCGTCCGGCACATCGCGAACCCGGCCTCGGGATCGCCGGTCTCGGCCTCCACGTAGGCGCGCGTGAGGTCGATGCGGGCCACCAGGTCTGTGCTGTCGGCGGTCACCCTCGCCCGGTCGAGCAAGCTGCGGGCCCGGACGAACGCACCACCGTTGACCGCCTGCTTGGCTCGGACGTGCAGCAGTTCAGAGGCGGGCATGCTCCATCATGGCTTGATACTCGTCAGCGCGGTCAATGCCTGCCACGTCCTCGCCACAGCCGTGGCACGTCCGTCGTCGGCCGGATCGATGCTGTCGACGAGCCGGGCGGCCAACCTGCCTGCGAACAGGGGAGCTGCGAAGGAGGTGCCGCTCCACAGCGCGAAGGATCCCGTGTAGTCGTCCGGGTCGATCGACTCGCGGGGTCGCTGCCACGCCTCGGAACGGGCCGCGGGCTCCAGACCGCCCTGGAAAGGCGGCAACGTGCTCATCACCGATGCGCCCGGCGCAAAGGCGCGGACCCACGGCCCGGCGTTGCTGAACAGGGCGTCGGTCCCGTTCGGGTTCGAGGCGCCGACGGACATGATGGGAACCACGTCGGCGACAGCCTCGTGACCCCCCTTCTTGTCCTCCCAGGGGGCGAACGCAGCGGGGAACATCGGGCGGGCGGTCGCATCATTGCCGGCCGAGCAGACCACCGAGACCCCGCACTCGCCGAGCAGCTTCAGGATCTTGTACATCGTCGGATCGAAGAGTTGGTCCTCCGGAGTCTCGTGGTAGTACCCCATCGACAGGTTCAGCACGTCGATGGGATGTCCACCCGGCTCGCCGTCACGGTGACGTCGGGCCACCTGGCTGATGTCGCCGAGCGCCTTGATGAGGTCGCTCTCGACCATGGGGCCGTCGGAGCCGACGATGCGCCACGCGATGATGTCGGCGTCCGGGCAGGCCTGGTGGATCAGGCCTGCGATGAAGGTGCCGTGCCCGGCGAGCGGGTCGATCCCGCCGTCGAGCGCGCCGACCTGGTCGAACCACTTCTCCGGGTCCGTCTCGTCATCCACATAGCCGATCGAACGGCCGTCGATGCCCGGACCGGGCTTCACGACACTCACCAGCCAGTCGTGGGTGCCGCAGCCGGTGTCCAGGGTGGCCACCACCGGTCGCCGGCCCACGATCTCCGTGTCTGGCCGCCGCGTCGGGATCGGTCCGGCGTACGTCATCGGCTGGCGGCCGCCGGAGCCCGCCACGCCGTACGACGAGACGGCCGATGACCCGGAGCCTCCGAACGGGTTGCTCTCGTGGAAGGGGTTCGACTCATGGAACGGGTTGGGATCGATGCTGCGCACGAGCACGATGTGGTCGAGCCCGACGCTGCTCATCGCCGGGATCTTGTACAGGGCACGCGCGTGCTGCAGCAACACCCAGCCGTCGGGGGCGATCGTGGCCTTCTCGTCGCGCACGGTCAGGTCGAGTCGGACCACCCCGAGCACGCCCGAGTCGTCGCGCTGCTTCGGTTGCTCGTCGTCGACATGGACGCTCGCCTCCCAGCCGAGCGTCTCGGCCACGGCCTTCAGGCGCCCGATGACTGTGTCGGTGTCCGGTCCTCGCGACACGAGCAGGCGCGGTCCGACATAGACCGTGCTGCGCGGTCGCACCCCCTTGACGGCAATCGCGGTTCCGGGGTCGAGGACCCGGCCGTTGACCTGGTCCAGCACCCGGGCCGGTGGGACGAACGGCTCGCGTTGGGTCGAGAGGGCTGACTGGCGTGGGTAGGCGGACTGTGTCTCGCTTGGCGATGGGGTCTGCATGGGTTACCTCAGATCCAGAAGGGGGGTGTGATCCGCGGGCGGTCCGCGGAGGGGGTCTCATCGGAGAAGACGAGCCGTGCCAGCCCCGACGGGGCGTCTGCGAGCTCGAAGCGCCCGAACTGGTCGACCACGGTCTGCTGCGGCGCTTCCTGGTCCTCGCCCAGGAGGCGCACGGTGAGGGGGCGGGCCGGGACGACCCAGCCGTCGATGCGCGTGCGGTGCTCGATCCGGGTCATCCGGAGGTAGATCTTGAAGTCCGAACCGGCGTACTCCAGCTGCCACGACCCTCCTGTGTCCTGCTCCTCGTCCGGTTCGGCGTCAGCCGCGGAACGTACGCCGGCGAGCGCGTCGCTGGACTCCACCAGGATCAGCAGGTCGAACTCGAGGTCCTCCGCGGCGATGCGCGCGAGCACGCCGTCCGCGAGATCGGCGGGAGGCGGGTCGACCTGTTGCCAGAGCCTTCCGACCGCCGCCAGCAGGGTCACGTCGTCAGGACCGATCGTGTGTTCCTCAGTGTCACTCATCGTCATCGTCCTCCCGAGAGCAC
>JBDSXU010000206.1:0-2884 GCA_039926005.1 Marmoricola sp. | reverse complement strand
GCCAGGCGCGGCCGGGCCACACCGCGACGCTCTCGTCGCTCGCAGACCAGGTCCCAGGAGTCACGGATGCGATTATGGCGGTCGCCGAACCCGGCGTGCGGCATACCCTCACTCGGGCAATGACCCGGGCACTAGGTTTGGCCCGACATCCGACACCTGGAAGAGGAGCAGTCATGGCTCAGTTCGTCCGCCTCGAGGCCGCCGACGGCGTGGGGACCATTCGCCTGGACCGACCCAAGATGAACGCGCTCGACGCGCAGATGCAGGACGAGATCCGGGCTGCAGCGGCCGAGGCCACCGAGCGCGACGACATCAAGGCGGTCATCTTGTACGGCGGCGAGCGGGTCTTCGCGGCCGGCGCCGACGTCAAGGAGATGGCGGCGATGTCCCACACGGAGATGATCCAGCGTTCCTACGGGTTGACCAGTGCCTTCAGTGCCGTGGCCCGGATCCCGAAGCCCGTCGTCGCCGCGGTCACCGGCTATGCACTCGGCGGCGGCTGCGAGCTGGCGCTGTGCGCCGACATCCGGATCGCCGCCGACAGCGCCACGCTGGGCCAGCCCGAGGTCCTGCTCGGCGTCATCCCCGGGGCCGGTGGCACCCAGCGGCTGAGCCGGCTGGTGGGTCCGAGCCGGGCGAAGGACATCATCTTCACCGGCCGCTTCGTCAAGGCCGACGAGGCGCTGCGGATCGGGTTGGTGGACAAGGTGGTGCCCGCCGATCAGGTGTACGCCGAGGCCGTAGCCTGGGCCGGACAGTTCGCCGGAGCTGCGTCCTACGCTGTCCGCGCGGCGAAGGAGTCGATCGACCGCGGGCTCGAGGTGGACCTCGAGACCGGCCTGGAGATCGAGCGCCAGCAGTTCGCAGCACTTTTCGCCACGCGAGACCGTAGCGTCGGGATGGACTCGTTCGTTGAGAATGGTCCCGGCAAGGCCCAGTTCGAGGGTCGCTGACCACCAACTCGCCAGATCACCAGGAGCTCCCCGTGTCGCCGAAAGTCACCACCGACGAGTCCAAGAACAGCGACCGCGGGGCCCGGTTCAATGCCACCCAGGCCGCCATCCGGACCAAGGCGGCCCGAGTGGTGCGCCTCGTGTTCGGCGTGCTTGCCACGATCCTGGCCCTGGGGGCCGTGCTGGTGGCCCTGCGTAGCAACATCAACGAGCAGAACTCTATCGTGGAGCTGATCACCAACGTGGCCGAGGCGATCTCTGGTCCCTTCAGCCGCACCGACGGCATCTTCGACTTCACCGGCAAGAACGCCGTGGCCAAGAACGCCATGCTCAACTGGGGTATCGCAGCGATCGTCTACCTGCTCGTCGGGCGGCTGCTGGCCAACGCGATCGCACCCAAGACCAGCCGCTGATCTGCTGGGCCCTGTCACCGGGTGACCGGCAACCCTGTGACCCAACCCACCCATGCCCGGTATTTCCGGCCGCTGAACTCGGCGGTAGCCTCAACCCGGGTCTCCGCGAAGGTGCCAGCACGCCGCGCAGCTTCACGGGGAACAGCCTCATCCGTCTCTAGTGCAGGAGGGGCCCGGCCAGGGCCGACCGAAAATGAACATTGTCGTCTGTGTGAAGTACGTTCCCGACGCAACTGCTGACCGGCACTTCGAGTCCGACAACACGGTGGACCGTGACGGTGTTCCCGGACTCCTCTGCGAGCTCGACGAGTACGCCGTGGAGCAGGCGCTCCAGCTCAAGGAGAAGAACGAGGGCTCCGAGGTGACGGCGCTGACCATCGGTCCCGAGGCTGCCTCCGATGCGATCAAGAAGTCGCTCCAGATGGGTGCCGACAAGGGCGTCCACGTGGTCGACGACGCGATTGCCGGTTCGGACTACCTGGCCACCTCGCAGGTGCTGGCCGCGGCGATCAAGAAGATCGGCGAGGAAGCCCAGGTCGATGTCGTGATCTGTGGGATGGCCTCCACCGACGCCACCGGCAGTGTGATCCCCGCGATGCTGGCCGAGCGACTCGACCTGCCGCAGGTCACCCTCGGCTCGGTGATCGAGTCCCAGGGCGACCAGTTCCGGATCAAGCGCGACGGCGACACCTCGACCGAGGTGATCGGCGCGACCGCCCCGCTGGTGCTCTCGGTGACCGACCAGTCCGGTGAGGCTCGTTACCCCTCCTTCAAGGGCATCATGGCCGCGAAGAAGAAGCCGCTGGCGACCTGGTCGCTTTCAGACATCGGCGTCGACGCCGCTGAGGTCGGGCTGGATGCGGCCTGGACCGCCGTGGCGGACACCGAGGCGCGTCCCCCGCGCACCGCAGGTGAGGTCGTCACCGACGAGGGCGGTTCGGGTGCCAAGGCACTCGTCGAGTTCCTCGCGTCCAAGAAGTTCATCTGACCCCCCAAATCTGAGCAGCAGCGACTCACAGGAGACTTGAAGAGCAATGTCTGAAGTTCTGGTACTCGTCGACCACGTCGACGGCAAGGTCCGCAAGCCCACCTACGAGCTGCTCACCATCGCCAAGCGGCTCGGTGAGCCCGCCGCGGTGTTCATCGGCGCGAGCGAGGCGGCCGACGACGTGGTGGCGGCGGTGAAGAAGTACGGCGCGGAGAAGGTCTATGTCGTCGACGACGCGGAGATCAAGGGCTACCTGGTGGCCCCCAAGGCGGAGGCGCTGCAGCAGATCGCCGATCAGGCCAGCCCCGCCGCGATCCTGATCCCGTCGACCGCCGAGGGCAAGGAGATCGCCGCACGCCTCGCGATCAAGCTCGGCTCGGGTCTGATCACCGACGCGGTCGATGTCCAGGCCGGAGACGGGGAGGGTCCGGTCACCACACAGTCGGTCTTCGCGGGCAGCTACACCGTGCAGGCCAAGGTCACCAAGGGCACCCCGATCATCACGGTCAAGCCCAACTCCGCGGCTCCCG
>JBDSXU010000205.1:0-10336 GCA_039926005.1 Marmoricola sp. | reverse complement strand
GGTCCCTATGAACGCCGGCACCAGACCAGCCTACGATCGATGCATGAAATCGAAAGGACTTCGTCAGGCGACCGAGAAGATGCAGGCCGCGGACGTCAACGACCTGGCCATCGAGGTGTTCGCGCACTACTACCGCCAGATCGAGCACGGTGAGACCGGCATGATAGCCGAGAGCACGATCGACCCCCTCGACATGGAGTCCCTGGCGGACGTCGAGGTCAGCGACGAGGCCGCGTCGGACGCCATCGGGGCCACGGTCGTGATCAAGCTCAATGGTGGGCTGGGCACGTCGATGGGGATGGCCCGCGCCAAGTCACTGCTGTGCGTGCGTCGCGGACTGTCGTTCCTGGACGTGATCGCGAGGCAGGTCCTGCACCTGCGCCGCCAGTACGGCGCCACCCTCCCGCTGATCTTCATGAACAGCTTCCGCACTTCGGCCGACACCCTAGCCGCCCTGGCCCGCTACGACGACCTCGCCGTGGACGGGCTGCCCCTGGAGTTCCTGCAGAACAAGGAGCCCAAGCTGCGGGTCGAGGACCTGAAGCCGGTGGCCTGGCCGCGCGACCCGTCGATGGAATGGTGTCCCCCCGGTCATGGCGACCTCTACACCGCACTGATGGGCACCGGCCTGATGGACCGGCTGATCGACGCCGGCTACCGCTATGCGTTCGTCTCCAACTCGGACAACCTCGGTGCGGTCCCGGATGCACGCGTCGCGGGCTGGTTCGCGCAGTCGGGTGCGCCGTTCGCGATCGAGGCGGTCCGACGCACCAAGGCGGACCGCAAGGGCGGCCACTTCGCACGCCGTAAGGCCGACGGCCGCATCGTGCTGCGTGAGACCGCGCAGACGGCCAAGGCCGACCGGGAGGCTCTCGGCGACCTCGACCGGCACAAGTTCTGCTCGACCAACAACCTGTGGTTCGACCTCGAGCGGATGCGTCACGAGATCCAGCGCCGCGACGGCATCCTCGGGCTCCCGCTCATCCGCAACCAGAAGAACGTCGACCCGAGCGACCCCAAGAGTCCCGAGGTGATCCAGATCGAGACCGCCATGGGTGCGGCCATCCAGGTCTTCGCGGACTCGCGCACGATCGAGGTCGGTCGCGACCGGTTCGTGCCGGTGAAGACCACCAACGACCTGCTGGTGCTGCGGTCGGACGCCTACGACCTCGGGAGCGACTTCGTGCTCGACCAGGTCTCCGCCTCGCTGCCGTTCGTCGACCTCGACGAGCACTACAAGATCGTCGAGGACTTCGACAAGCGGTTCCCGACCGGGGTGCCGTCGCTCAAGGACGCGGAGTCGCTGGTCGTCTCGGGTGACTGGACCTTCGGCAAGGGTGTTCGCGTCCAGGGCGCTGCGCGCCTCGAGGGCGACCACGGCCGTGTCGAGGCTGGTGCGGTCCTCGGCGAGGAACCTGATCCCGCATAGGCTCGGGTCATGTCCGTCGACCCCTCACCGCCATCTCCACCGGGACTCATGCCGGTCGAGGACTACCTGGAGCGGGTGCTGACCCGTATCGAGCCCATGCAGCCCTTCGAGCACCCCCTGATGGATGCGATCGGACTGCCCGTCGCCGAGGACCTGCACGCGCCCGTCTCGCTGCCGGTCTTTGACAACTCCGGCATGGACGGGTACGCCGTGGCCTTCCGCGACGTGGCCGACGCCACCGCGGAACGGCCGGTCCACCTGCCGTTGGTCGGCGAGATCGCAGCCGGCCAGACGACCATCTTCACGCTCACGCCGGGGACTGCCGTGCGCATCATGACCGGCGCGCCGATCCCCGAGGGGTGCACCGCGGTGGTGCCCTTCGAGTGGGCCGAGGAGGAGGGGCGCGAGGTCCTCGTCAGCCGTGCCCCCGACGAGGGGCAGCACATCCGCTTCGCCGGTGAGGAGGTGCAGAAGGGTGACCTCCTGATGCGCCGCGGCGAGGTGATCGGCACCCGTCAGGTCGGGCTGCTCGCAGCCGTCGGCCTCGGCCGGGTGCCGACCTCTCCGCGCCCACGCGTCGTCGTGATGTCCACCGGATCCGAGCTCGTGGAACCGGGCAGGCCGCTGGGTCGCGACAACATCTATGACGCCAACAGCTATCTGCTCGCGGCCGCCGTCCGCGCCCACGGCGGGATCGCCTACCGGGTGGTCGCCACCTCCGACGAGCCGGCCGCCTTCTCCGAGGCGCTCAGCGACCAGCTCTTGCGGGCCGACCTCGTGGTCACCAGCGGGGGTGTCAGCAAGGGCACCCACGACGTGGTGAAGGAGGTGCTCAGCAAGCTCGGCACCGTGGAGTTCCTCGAGGTGGCGATGCAGCCCGGCAAGCCGCAGGGCTTCGGCGTGGTCGGCGAGGACGCGACCCCGATCTTCACGTTGCCGGGCAACCCGGTCTCGGCGTACGTCTCCTTCGAGATGTTCGTCGCGCCCGCCCTGCACAAGCTCACCGGGCGCGATCCCGTTGCGCCGGTGCTGAGGACCGCGACGATGCAGGCGTCGCTGAGGTCGATGCGCGGCAAGCAGCAGCTGGTCCGGGCGAGCGTGGAGCTCGACGCCGACGGCGTCCGCGTGACACCGGTCGGCGGCGCCGGTTCGCACCTGATTGCCGGGCTGGCGCAGGCCGATGCGCTGATCGTGCTCGCCGAGGGCGTGACGCGGGTCGACCGTGGCGACCAGGTGCCGGTCCTGCTGCTCGACCGGCCGGTCGGCTGAGGAGGGTCGGATGGAGCGCTTCACGCACCTCGACGAGTCTGGCGCCGCTCGCATGGTCGATGTGTCGGGCAAGGACGTCACGTCACGATCGGCCACTGCGACCGGCCGGGTGCTGGTCTCCCCGGCCGTGGTGCTGGCACTGCGCGGCGAGGGTGTGCCCAAGGGTGATGCCCTCGGTGTGGCCAGGGTCGCCGGGATCATGGCGGCGAAGCGGACGCCTGACCTGATCCCGCTGTGCCACCCGCTGTCGATCTCCGGGGTCACGCTCGACCTCGAGGTCCACGACAACGGCGTGGCCATCACCGCCACGGTCAGGACGACCGACCGCACCGGCGTGGAGATGGAGGCCCTCACGGCTGTCTCCGTCGCGGCACTGACCGTGATCGACATGGTCAAGGCCATCGACAAGGACGCAGTGATCACCGACGTGCGGGTGGAGGAGAAGACCGGCGGGAAGAGCGGGACCTATCAGCGAGGCGTGTCATGAGCGCCTTCCCTGCTGCGGTCGTGGTCGCCTCGAACCGCGCCGCGGCCGGGGTGTACGACGACACGACCGGCCCCCTGATCGTCGAGGCACTCCGGGCCGACGGGTGGGAGGTCGGTGACCCGGTCGTCGTACCTGATGGTGACGCGGTGGGGGAGGCCATCTCCGCCGCGGTCGACGCCGGTGCGCGGGCCGTGCTCACGACCGGTGGCACCGGCCTGACCCCGACCGACCTGACGCCGGAGGTGACCAGGGCGCTCCTCGACCGTGAGGTGCCGGGGATCGCCGAGGCCATCCGCGCCCACGGTGTGGGCAACGGGATCGCCACCGCGGCCCTCTCGCGCGGGGTCGCCGGCACGGTCGGTCGGGCACTCGTGGTGAACCTCCCGGGTTCGCGCGGCGGGGTGAAGGACGGGCTCGCGGTCGTCGTACCCCTCCTGCGGCATGCCGTGGAGCAGATCGTCGGGAGCGACCACTGAGCGCGGGGTGGCCGATCGTCCTCGAGTCCGGCGAGGTGCGCCTGAGGCCCATCAACCAACGCGACCGTGACGTCTGGCGCCGGGTGCGCCAGGCCAACGCGGCGTGGCTCGCGCGCTGGGACGCGACCGCGCCGTCGCGATCGCAGGCCCAGCCGCGCAGCTTCGCCTCGATGGCGCGCCAGATGCGGAGTGAGGCGCGGGCAGGTCGCCAGCTGCCGTTCGTCGTGGAGTGCGAGGGCCGTTTGATCGGCCAAGTGACCGTCAGCAACATCGTGCGCGGGTCGGCGCAGTTCGCCTCGATCGGTTACTGGATCGACAAGGCGTACGCCGGACGCGGCATCACCCCGCGTGCCGTGGCGATGGTGATCGACCACTGCTTCGGTCCGGTGGGACTGCACCGAATCGAGGTGGCGATCCGGCCGGAGAACACCTCGTCGTTGCGCGTCGTGGAGAAGCTGGGGATCAAGGAGGTGGGGTTCGCTCCGCGGTTCCTGCACATCGACGGGGACTGGCGCGACCACCGCATCTTTGCGATCACCAAGGAGGAAGTGCCCCTGGGACTGCTGAAACGGCTCGAATCGTCAGGTCTCGACGCAGATTCACACCAGCCACAGGAGTGAACTCCCGACACACCGCCACGCCTGCGGAGTGTGGCCGCAAACCGCTCGTATCGTCATCGGCGTGGACCTGTCAGCAATCATCTTCGTGGTGCTCGCCCTCGCGTGGGCCGTCTACCTGATCCCCAAGGCACTCAAGCACCACGACGAGATGGCAAGTGACCGACTGGTCGAGGGTCACTCGGACAAGGTGCGCATCCTCTCGAGGCACGGCAAGGCCACCAGGGTCGATGCCCCTGCCGAGGTGGTCGTCGAGAGCCTCGAGCCGACCGAGAAGCCCGTGAAGCCGGGGAAGCCGGGGAAGCCGAAGGTTTCCCGTCCGGCAATGAGCCGTGCCGCCGCCCGCAAGGCCGCCCAGCGCCGGCGTCGCGTCCTCGGCGTACTCGTCCTCGCACTGCTCGTCGTCTGGGCGCTGACCTGGCTCGCCTACCTGCGGATCTGGGCCCCCGCCGTTCCCGGCGCCCTGGTGCTCGGGTGGTTGGTGCTCGCGCGCCTCTCGGTCCGCAGGATGACCGTGGCTCGCCGACCGGTCGCCCGTCCGCTGGACCAGGACATCAATGACGACGTCGTCGAGACCGCGGCGCCGGCTCCCCAGAACTCGCAGGGCCTGGTCGACCTGCTGGCCGAGGACACGATCGGTGTCCCACGCCAGGAGCTCGAGGCAGCGTTCGCTGAGGACGGCTCGCTGTGGGACCCGCTGCCGCTGACCCTTCCGACGTACGTCAACAAGGCCCGCGCCCGGCGTACCGTCCGCACCATCGAGCTGACCGGCATCAACAGCTCCGGTCACGACGAGGCCGACTCGACGCTGGCCCGGGAGACCAGGTCCGAGGCGACCAAGGACGCCGAGCCCGGCAGTCGCAAGGTCGCCGGCGCCTGACACGATTCGGGTCAGCGCCCGTGCGGTGGTAACTTTTCCCTCGCGCTCACGGGCGCATGGGGCTGTGGCGCAGTTGGTAGCGCGTCTCGTTCGCAATGAGAAGGTCAGGGGTTCGAATCCCCTCAGCTCCACCAAACATGCAGGTCAGCGGGCCAGTCCGGAATTCTCACAGAGGAGGACGGATGGCAAGTCGGCACTTACTCGGCACTTCAGCACTCGTCTCGGCAAAATCCAGGCCGATTCTCGGACGGGGTCGGGGCGTCTCGGGACGCTGGGCACACCTGCTGGGCATGGAGACCACCCACGCCCAGCTCGAGGCGATCGAGCCCGTCCTGTCCCTCTCCGAGCTCGCCGCCCGGCTGCACGTCAGCGTGCAGACCCTCTACGACCTCCGCAGCCAGGGCCGCGGTCCCCGGGGGTTCCGGGTCGGTCGTGAGCTACGGTTCCGGCTCAGCGAGATCGACTCCTGGCTGGCACGGATGGAGGAGGCGGACGCACAGCGACACCGCCCCGGGGAAGCCCACCCCTGAGCGGCGGCCGCCCGCGCACCACGATCGGCACCTACGGCGCTGTCTCGGTGAGGCGCCGGGGCGATCGCTGCCTGGCCGAGACCCGGTTCCGTGACCTCGACGGACGCCTCCGCAAGGTGACCGCCTCCGCCTCCACGCGGCCCGACCGTGAGCACTACGTGCTGCGGATTCGGGAGGATCGTCAGAAAGGACTCGATCTGATTAGGTTTGGCGCAGAATCAGCTGACGAGGTCGACCAACTGGCTGAGCGACTCGGCGCGGCCAATGTCAAGATCGATCGGGAGCCAGCCGCGTTGACAACTCCTGGTGGTGGATACGGCATGCGGTTCTTCGACCCCGATGGTCGTTTGATCGAGGTCTCGGCCGGGGTCGAGGAGCGGCCGTACGGTTGCTCGAGGAGAAGGAGTCCATTCCCCAGAAGCTGAGCCGCGTCGTCATCAACGCCGCAGACGTGCATGCGACGAAGACGTTCTACGAGACCACCTGGGGTTCAAGCTCAGCGACTGGCTGGGCGACTTCATGTGCTTCATGAGAAGCGGACCACAGCACCACATCCTTGCCGCCCCGCAACTCCCTCAACCACGTCTCTTTTGACATGCGTGGGCTGGACGAGTACATGCGCGGCACTGGCCGGATGATCCGCATCGGCAACGGGCCTCGGCCTTGCAGGCTGTGCCGGTCCTCGTGGCGGGTGCTGACCATCCAGGTGACGTTCTTCATTGCCCGTCCTTGAGCTCGCGGGGTCTTCGGGTGCCTTTGGATTGTTGCTGCGAGCAGGTGGTCTGTATCCCGGCAGAGGACCTTCCGAGCGACACCCCGCCCGGCCGCCCGGCCGCCCGGGCGGTCGGTCGGTCGAGTGGTGAGGGAGTTGGTCGCGAGCAAGGTTCTCTGCGACCGGGTCGCGGGACTCGATGCAGCAAGGCATCGGTGACGATGTGGGTGCGTTCACGGCGTGCGCGGCGTGGCCAGCTCGGCGGATAGCGTGTCGCTCCTGCGCCCGGCGACCAAGGTGAGGGCGATGTCGACGATCATGTCCTCCTGGCCGCCGACGAGACGGCGGCGGCCGACCTCTATGAGTAGGTCGCGGACGTCGACGTCGTAGCGCTCGGCGGCGGTCTCGGCGTGCCGGAGGAAGGATCCGTAGACGCCGGCGTAGCCGAGCGTGAGGGTCTCCCGGTCGACCCGGACCGGACGATCCTGCAGCGGACGGACGAGGTCCTCGGCGGCGTCCTGGAGCGCGAACAGGTCGCAGCCGTGGTCCCAGCCGTTGAGGTCGGCGACCGCGATGAACGGCTCGATGGGGCAGTTGCCGGCACCGGCGCCCTGGCCGGCCAGCGAGGCGTCGACACGGGTCACACCCTCCTCGACAGCGACCATCGAGTTTGCCACCGACAGGGAGAGGTTCTCGTGCGCGTGGATGCCGATCTCGGTGCCGGGGTCGAGCACGTCGCGGTAGGCACGGATGCGCTCGCGCACGCCGTCCATCATCAGGCGTCCGCCGGAGTCGGTGACGTAGACGCAGTGGGCGCCGTACGACTCCATGAGCTGGGCCTGCTGCGCGAGGGCCGTGGCGTCGCTGAGGTGGCTCATCATCAGGAAGCCGGAGACGTCCATGCCGAGTTCGCGGGCCGTTTGGATGTGCTGGGCGGCGACATCGGCCTCGGAGCAGTGAGTCGCCACGCGCACCGAACGGACGCCGGCACGGTACGCGTGCTTGAGGTCCTCGATCGTTCCGATGCCCGGCAGCAGCAGCGTCGTCAGCCGGGCGTTGACGATGTTGTCGGCCGCGGCCTCGATCCACTCCCAGTCAGCGTGCGAACCGGGGCCGTAGTTGAGCGAGCCGCCCGCGAGCCCGTCGCCGTGAGCGACCTCGATGCCGTCGACGCCCGCGGCGTCGAGCGCCGCGACGATCGTCCCGACATGCTCGGGCTCGATGCGGTGGCGGATTGCGTGCATTCCGTCGCGGAGCGTGACGTCCTGGATAAAGAGTCGCTGATCGGTCATGCCGGCACCTCGTGCTCGCGGCTCGAAGTGGACCGGTGGGCCGCCATTGCCTCGGCCATGCGCACCGCGGCGCTGGTCATGATGTCGAGGTTGCCCGCGTACGCCGGCAGGTAGTGGGCAGCACCCTCGACCTCGAGGAACACCGTCACCTGATGCGTGACGGGATCGGTCGTCAGGGTGTGCACGGGCTGGTCGGGCGGCACTGGGACGATCTGTACCTGCTGCTTCAGGCGGTAGCCGGGCACGTAGGCCGCGACGTCGGCGATCATCGACTCGACCGAGGCGCGGATCGCTTCGTGAGCCTCCTCGTCGGGAGCGTTGACGAGTGCCAGCACGGTGTCACGCATGATGAGCGGCGGCTCCGCCGGGTTGAGGATGATGATGGCCTTGCCGCGTCCGGCGCCGCCGACCTTCGCGACGGCCTCGCTCGTGGTTTCGGTGAACTCGTCGATGTTGGCGCGGGTGCCGGGGCCCGCGCTGCGCGACGCGATCGAAGCGACGATCTCAGCGTAGGGTGTCGGCACGATCCGCGAGATGGCGGCGACGATCGGGACGGTCGCCTGGCCGCCGCACGTCACCATGTTGACGTTATCCGCAGCGAGGTGTTGCTCGAGATTGACGGCCGGGATGACCATGGGTCCGATCGCGGCGGGCGTCAGGTCGATCATGGTCTTGCCGTACGGGGCGAGGGCCGCTGCGTTGGCCACGTGCGCCTTGGCGGAGGTCGCGTCGAAGACGATGTCGATCTCGTCGAAGCCGGGCATCGCGATGAGGCCTTGGACGCCCTCAGCGGTGACGGGGACGCCGTGCCGGGTCGCGCGAGCGAGCCCGTCCGAGGCCGGGTCGATGCCGACGACGGCACCCATCTCGAGGGTCTCGGACAACCGGAGGACCTTGATCATCAGATCGGTGCCAATGTTGCCGGAGCCGATCACGGCGACCTTGGTGCGGGGTGTGTCGCTCATGCGTCTGCGCCTTCTGTCGGAGGGGTGGCGAAGGTGACCTCGACGGTGCCGAGGCCCGAGATGTCGGCCACGACATGAGCGCCGGCCTCCACCGCGACCATGGGGCCGAGCGCCCCGGACAGGACGACCTGCCCGGCCCGCAGAGGCTCGCCGAGGTCTCGGGCAGTCCTGGCCAGCCATGCCAGTGCGTTGAGGGGATCGCCGAGGCAGGCGGCGCCGTTGCCGGTCGAGGCGACCTCGCCGTCGACCGACATGCTCATTGTGACCCCTATGGGCTCGACCTCGTGGAGGGTCCGGCGGGACGACCCGAGCACGTACAGCGCGCTGGAGCCGTTGTCGGCGACGGTGTCGGCGAACGTGATGTCCCACCCCGCGATGCGGCTGTCCACGATCTCGAGGGCGGGGACGACCTCGGCGACCGCGGCTCGCACCTGAGCGGCATCGAGGTCGCCGTCGGCTAGGTCGGCACCGAGGACGAAGGCCACTTCGGCCTCCACCTTGGGCTGCAGCAGTCGGGCAGTGTCGACCGTGTCACCGTCAGCGTGCGCCATGTCGTCGAACAGCACGCCGAAGTCGGGCTGGTCGACACCCAGCTGTGCCTGGACGGCGGGGGACGTGAGCCCGATCTTGCGCCCAGTGACGACGGCGCCCTCGTCCAGCCGTCGAGCAGCGAACAACTTCTGCACCGCGTAGGCGGCGCTGCCGTCGGCGCCGATGAGGTCGCGGACCGGCGGGCAGGGCTCGAGGGTCTGCGCGGCGTGACGCAGGCGCTCCGCGGCCTGCTCGATCGCCTCGGACGGTGTCCGTGTGGTGTTCACGGCATCAGCCTGCCCGTACCCCGGACCTTGCGCCGCAGAGCGTTCCGTTGCGCAGAACGCCGCGCCGACAGTCACGGGGTCAGCGGCCCCGGAACACGGGTGGCCGGTCGCCGACGAACGCCGCGAGTGCCTCGCGCATGACGTGGTGGGTGATGCCCTGGAGGCTCTTGATGGCCAGCAGCGCATCACCAGCGTCGGCCGGTTCGTGACCGGCAAGTTCGCGATCAAGGTCGACGGCAGGGAGCAAACAGGCCCTGACCAGCGGAAACGCCGGTTTGGGCCTGTTGCGTCTTCAGGCGTCGTGTCGAATACGTGTCGGATTGATCGGGGGCCTAGCCGGTCAGTCTGCTTGACCATCGCCAGAGCCCGCGAGACTGCGTATCCACGGTGCCTACGACATCGGCCCAACCGAATGTCAGCCGGACCGACCGGGGCGCCGACGAGGACCTCAGCATCTTTGCGGTGTTCACCAATCGATGATCGACCGCAATCCGACGAAGTGCACCGCGGACATCGTCAAACGGTTGGGGCTCGCCATCTGGACCAGGCCGGTAGCAGATGGTAGGACGTCCTAGCATTCGAGGATGCGTACCGAGAAGATCGTCATCGTTGACGGGGCCCGTACGCCTATCGGCAGTTTCGGGGGCATGTTCGCGGACATCCCCGGACACGAGCTTGGCGCGAAAGCAGCACGAGGCGCGCTGGCACGGGCGGGGGTGGCTGGCGCGGACATCTCTGAGGTGGTCATGGGCTGCATCGGCCAGGTTGGCCCAGACGCCTACAACGCTCGTCGTGTCGCCGTCGCCGCGGGACTGCCGAACAGCGTCCCGGCCTACACCGTGAACCGGCTCTGCGGGTCGG
>JBDSXU010000204.1:0-8289 GCA_039926005.1 Marmoricola sp. | reverse complement strand
GCGCTGCTGCTGATGACGCCCCGGGCATGGGCGCGGACACGCCACCTGGTCACCATTGCCCACGAGGGGGCCCACGGGGCCGTGGCGTTGCTCAGCGGTCGCAAGCTCGCAGGGATCAGGCTGCACTCCGACACCTCGGGGCTGACGCTGTCGCGCGGGCGCCCCACAGGACCGGGGATGGTCTTGACCAGCGCCGCCGGGTACGTCGGACCGGGCCTGATGGGCCTCGCCGCGGCGTACCTGCTACAGGCCGGTCACGCCGTCGGCGTGCTCTGGTTGGCGCTCGTGCTCCTCGCCGCACTGCTGCTGCAGATCCGCAACATCGCAGGGCTGTACGTCGTGCTCGTGGTCGGCGCCGGGGTCTTCGCGATCTCCTGGTGGGCCAGCCCGCCCATGCAGGTTGTCCTCGCCCACGTGGGGACCTGGTTCGTGCTGCTCGCAGCCCCGCGAGCCGTCCTCGAGCTGCACGGCCATCGCCGTCGCGGCCGGGCTCGGACCTCTGACGCCGATGTGCTGGCCAGGTTGACGAACGTGCCCGGCATCGTGTGGGTGGGTCTGTTCCTGGTCGTCAACCTGACGGCCCTGGTCATCGGGGGCGGGTGGCTGCTCGGCGCCTCGGGGTGAGTCGGACCGGTCTGCCAGAATCTGCCCATGCGCGTCCACCTGGGATCCGACCACGCCGGCCTCGAGCTCAAGGAGCACCTGATCGGATGGTTGCGTGAGGAGGGACACGATCCCGTGGACCATGGTCCCTTCCAGTACGACGCCCTCGACGACTACCCGGTCTTCTGCCTCCGCGCTGCCGAGGGCGTGGTGAGCGACCCGGGCAGCCTGGGCGTCGTCATCGGGGGTTCCGGCAACGGGGAGCAGATTGCCGCCAACAAGGTCCGTGGTGTGCGTGCTGCGCTCGCCTGGAGTGACGAGACCGCCCGGCTCTCACGTGAGCACAACGACGCCAACGTCCTCTCGGTCGGCGGGCGGATGCACACGGTCGACGAGATGACCCGCTTCATCGGTGTCTTCCTGGGCACCGACTTCACCGGCGAGGAGCGCCATGCTCGGCGGATCACGATGCTCGCCGACTACGAGACGACCGGCGACCTCCCGCCCCTGCCCGAGTCGGCCGCCGGTCACGGACCGGGATCAGAGCCGGATGCCTGAGGGGCACACCCTCCACCGGCTCGCCACCTCACTGCGTGCTGGGTTCGTCGGCGGGCCGGTCCGCGTGAGCAGCCCCCAGGGCCGCTTCACCGCCGATGCGGCGCTGGTCGACGATCAGCCGGTGCTCAGCGCCGAGTCGGCTGGAAAGCACCTGTTCATCGAGTTCCCGGGCGCTCGCTTCATCCACGTACACCTGGGGCTGATCGGCAAGTTCGACGTACTCCCCGCGCCGGCCCCGGTCCCGGTCGGTCAGGTGCGGCTGCGGCTGCAGAACGAGACGACCTATGCCGATCTCCGTGGCGCCACGCAGTGCGACCTGGTCGGGCGCACGAAGCACGACCAGATCATCGCCTCCCTGGGACCGGATCCACTGCGGCCCGATGCTGACCCGATGGCTGCCTGGGCGCGCATCAGCAGGAGCCATCGGCCCGTCGGGGACCTGCTGATGGACCAGAAGGTGCTGGCGGGGGTCGGCAACGTCTACCGCGCCGAGGTGCTCTTCCGGCACCGCCTCAACCCGCTGCGTCCCGGCAACACCTTGCGCGTGGGTCAGTTCCGCGCGATGTGGGAGGACCTCGTCGAACTGATGGGCGAGGGCGTCCGCACCGGGCGCATCGACACCGTGCGTCCCGAGCACACGCCGGAGGCGATGGGCCGGCCCGCGCGCGTGGACGACCACGGAGGGGAGGTCTACGTCTACCGCCGCACTGGACAACAGTGCCTGGTCTGTGACACCAAGGTGTGCACCAAGGAGCTCGTCGGCCGCAACTTGTTCTGGTGTCCGCGTTGCCAACCCACGTTTCGCTCGCGCGCCGTACGCTAGCTCAACACGGTACGAACCACTATGAACGCCCACGTATTGGTCGTGCCGGTCAGAGCCGGGTCGCATGCCACCACCGGCTCAGCAGGAAGGGGAGGCGACCGTGGCGAAGCGTCGCGCCCTGCCCTGGAGTGGGTTTTCACTGCGCTTCCGGCGGGAGATGTCCGTCTCCGACCGGCCCGCGTTGCTCTTCCTGACCCTGTTGACCTTCCTCGGCACGCTCCTGGGGATGCTCTACCCCGACTGGGCCCCGTCGACCGTGCTGCTGCTGCCGATGTTCATCGCCAGCCTCTGGCTGGGGCCTCGAACCCTCCCGTGGTTCATCGTGTTCGTCTGCGCCTGCTTCTGCCTGCTGCTGATCGACCAGCCGGTGGTCAGCCTGCGCACCGTCGCCCGCGGAGTCGTGACGTTCATGATCGCGCTGCTGATCATGGGCACCTCGTTCCGGCGCAGCCGCCTGGGTGTGTCCGGTCCGCTCGGGGAGTCGATGTTCATCGACCTGCGTGACCGCATCTCCAAGCAGGGCAACCTGCCGGAGCTGCCCTCGGACTGGTTGGTGGAGTCGGTGGCCAAGTCGGCCGGGGGCACCTCGTTCGCAGGGGACTTCATCGTGGCGCGGCGGGCGGACGAACGCTGGCTGGACCTCGTGGTCGTCGACGTGTCCGGCAAGGGCGTGGAGGCCGGTTCCCGGTCGCTGTTCCTGTCCGGGGCGTTCAACGGCATCGTCTCCGCGCTTCCGGGCGACCAGTTCCTCCCGGCGGCCAACAACTACCTGCTCGGACAGAACTGGGAGGAGGGGTTCGCCACAGCCATCCACCTCCATCTGGACCTGGCCAACGGTGACTTCGAGCTGCGCAAGGCGGGACACCCGCCTGGCCTGTGGCTGCACGCCGGGTCGGGTCGCTGGACAGTGCTCAACTCGGACGGACCCATCCTCGGACTGATCGAGGAGGCCGACTTCGAGTGCGTCCGTGGCACCCTCGCGGGCGGGGACGGCCTGTTGCTGTTCACCGATGGGCTCGTGGAGACGGCCAAGCGAGACATCTCGCTGGGGATGGACAAGCTCGCGGGACTGGGGGAACGGTTGTTCCAGCGCGGGTTCGACGGCGGCGCCCGCATGCTTATCGACACGATGGAGCAGACCAACGACGACCGTGCCCTGGTGGTCGTGCACCGACGCTGGGCCACTACACCCGGGTCGTGATTGCCGCTCAGAACCGCCGGTTCGTGGACGCCGCCTTCGCTGTGGCACGATGGTCCCCGCCCTCGTAGAGGGGGCGCGCGGATGTAGCTCAATGGTAGAGCCTCAGTCTTCCAAACTGACTACGCGGGTTCGATTCCCGTCATCCGCTCTCAGGAGCCCCCGATCAGACTCACAGGGGGCCTTCTGGCGGGGCGTAGCGTAGTGGCTAGCGCGCCTGCTTTGGGAGCAGGAGACCGCAGGTTCGAGTCCTGTCGCCCCGACTTTGCACAGTCCGCACGGCCTGACCAGCACCACCACCCGATCACCCAAGGAGAAACCCAGTGAAGAGCGCCGTCGAGACGCTGAGCCCGACCAGGGCCAAGATCACCGTCGAGGTGCCCTTCGAGGAGCTCAAGACGAGCCTCGACGCGGCGTACCAGAACATCGCCAAGCAGATCAGCATCCCCGGCTTCCGCAAGGGCAAGGTCCCGCCGCCCGTCATCGACCGTCAGGTCGGGCGTGGCGCCGTGCTCGACGAGGCGATCAACGACGCCCTGCCCAAGCTCTACGTGCAGGCACTCAAGGACAACGACCTGCAGCCGCTGGCGCAGCCGGAGATCGACGTCACCAAGCTCGAGGACAACTCGCTGCTCGAGTTCACCGCCGAGGTCGACGTGCGTCCGAGCATCGTGGTCCCCTCCTACGACGCCCTCAGCGTGCAGGTCGACGACGTCACGGTCTCCGAGGAGGACGTCGCCGAGCAGGTCGAGGAGCTGCGGGAGCGCTTCGCGACCCTCAAGGACGTCGAGCGCCCCGCGGCCGACGACGACATCGTGACGATCGACCTCAGGGCCACCCGTGACGGCGAGGACGTGGAGGGCGGCGAGGTCAGCGGATACTCCTACAAGGTCGGCTCGGGCGACATGCTCGAGGGCATCGACGATGCGCTCCGTGGTCTGAGCGCCGGTGAGGAGGCAGCTTTTACCTCCGAGCTGCTCGGCGGTGACCTGTCCGGCCAGGACGTCGAGGTGTCCGTCTCGCTGACCGCCGTCAAGGAGCAGGAGCTCCCCGAGCTCGATGACGAGTTCGCGCAGACCGCCTCGGAGTTCGACACCATCGAGGAGCTACGCAAGGACGTCTCGACCCGACTCGAGCGCGGCAAGCGCCTCGAGCAGGCGGCAGCCGCTCGCGACGCGGTGCTCGAGCAGCTGCTCGATGCTGCCGAGATCCCCCTCCCCGACGGCGTGGTGGCCGAGGAGCTCGCGGGTCGCCGTCAGGAGATGGAGCAGCAGCTGACCTACGCCGGCATGTCCATGGAGCAGTACCTCGAGAACGAGAAGCAGACCGTCGACGAGTTCGAGGCCGAACTCGAGAAGCGGGTGCGCGACGCGATGTCCTCGCAGTTCCTGCTCGACGAGATCGCCCGCGTCGAGGAGATCGGCGTGGAACAGGAGGAGTTGTCCCAGCACCTGTACCGCCGGGCCCAGCAGTCCGGCCAGAACCCGGACGAGTTCGTCAAGCACATGGTCGAGCACAACCACATCCCCGAGATGGTCTCCGAGGTCGTGCGCGGCAAGGCCCTGGCCAGGATCGTCGAGGGCGCGACCGTCACTGACGCGTCCGGCAACGCCGTGGACCTGAAGAACCTGCGCCCGGACGGCAGTGTGGGGGACCCGGAGGCCGAGGCGGGAGCCGCGCTCGAAGCTGAGGCCGAGGCGGCGACGCAGCCCGAGACCGTGGCCGAGGTAGTGAAGGACTGATCCGGCGTGCCGCGTTGACCACGCGTCGTATTTCAGTGAACACTTGTGCACTGTGAAGACGAACGATGTGAGTGTGCTGGATGCTGCGGCGTTGGTGGCACAGTTCGCCGATGACCTGATCGTGGGCACCGTGCGTGACGTCCACGGTGCGGTCGCCAACCGGGTGCATCGCGTCACCGACCGCGTGGCCGGCCAAACGGGGATCACCCACCGGATCCACGACGGTGTCTCCAAGGTCGTCTACACGAGTATCAGCGCCAGCCTGAGGGCCTCCGCGAAGGGCCTGAGGGTCGCGAGCGAAGCTGGGATCGGGCGTGCACTCGAGGCCACCTCGCGCGGCCGGTTCGTCCGCGCAGCCATCAACGGCCTCATCGGCGACCGACTGCGAGACGAGGGGTCACGCTTCGCCTTGGACATCGGGGTCCGGGTCGACGGTCGTGACGTCGTCCTGGACCGCGCAGGCGTGGCCGCGGCCTTCCCGAACGCCAAGGACACCCTGGTGGTGTTCGTGCACGGGCTCAGCGAGAACGAGGCCTACTGGAACCGAGCAGCCCGTCCCAGGACCGGACCCCGACGCGAGGTCCCCGACAGGCGCAGCTATGGCGAACGGCTCGAGGAGGAGGGCTGGACCCCGGTCTATGTCCGGGTCAACACCGGCCTGCCGATCGCCGAGAACGGCGTCGCGACGGCCGCCCTGCTGGCCCGGCTCGTCGAGGCCTGGCCGGTGGACGTACGCCGCCTCGCACTTGTGGGCCACTCGATGGGTGGCCTGATCCTGCGAGCGGCCTGCGCCGTCACGACCGACAGCGCCGAGCCGTGGACCGACCGTGTGACCGACGTGATCTGCCTCGGCACCCCGCATCTCGGTGCCCCACTCGAGCGCGTCGTGAACAAGGGAGTCGCCGCGATGGGTCGGCTTCCGGAGACGGCACCGTTCGGCCGCCTCCTGGAGTACCGCTCCACCGGCATCCTCGACCTGCGCCACGGTCTCGCCCGCGACGTGCAGAACCTCCCAAACGCGCGCTACCGCCTCGTGGCCGCCACCCTGACCCGGTCCCCACGCTCGGTCACCTCGAGCACCATCGGCGACTTCATGGTGCCCTACGACTCGGCCCTGGGACGACGGCGCGGCGGCGAGGAGATGTTCCCGGGGGCCGAGACATTGCACGTCGCCTCTGCTGATCATTTCGACCTGCTCAACCACGACGACATCTACGCTGCCATCCGGGAGTGGCTCCGTGACCGCTTCGATCCGCCCACGAAACAGGAGAGCTCCACGCGATGAGTCAGCCCGCAGCCATCTCGGCGACACTGGGCGAACATCATCGGCGGCCTCAACCGGTGCAGGGCGGTCCTTCGGCCGACCACGTCTGAGGTCGTGCGCCGGCATCCGGACCACCCTGGAGCGCATCCGGTCGACAGCGGAGCACCGGGCCCCACCTGAGTGCGCTGTGGGCGAACACGGCCGTTTCCGCATGGATTTGTCAGAGCAGACGTCTAGGGTCGGTCCCGTGACTGAGAACTCCATGCAGGCCCAGACCTCCCCGCGGATGGACGGCGGAGGAGGTTCCTACGGCCTCGATGACCACATCTACCAGCGGCTGCTCCGCGAGCGCATCGTCTTCCTCGGCTCGGAGGTGCGCGACCAGAACGCCAACGCGATCTGCGCACAGCTCCTGCTGCTCAGCGCCGAGGACCCCGACGCCGACATCTTCTTGCACATCAACAGCCCGGGTGGCTCGGTCGATGCCGGCATGGCGATCTACGACACCATGAACTACATCCCCAATGACGTCGCCACGGTGGGCATGGGCCTTGCTGCGTCGATGGGACAGTTCCTGTTGTGTGCGGGGGAGAAGGGCAAGCGCTACGCCCTCCCGCACGCGCGGATCATGATGCACCAGCCCTCGGGTGGCATGGGTGGCTCGGCCTCGGACATCAAGATCCAGGCCCAGCAGTCGCTGCACATCAAGAGGGTCCTGTTCGAGCTGATCAGCCAGCACACTGGCCAGCCGCTGGAGCAAGTCGAGACGGACGCCGACCGTGACCGGTGGTTCACCGCGGCCCAGGCCAAGGACTACGGCTTCATCGACCACGTCATCACCAGCGCTCGCGAGGCGGCCGACGAAGGCCGACCCGCCCGCGCCGGCTCCAAGTGATTCTCCGCCGCGACCAGAATCGAGATCTTGCATGAACTACTACATCCCGCAGTGGGAAGAGCGGACCTCCTACGGCGTCCGCCGCATCGACCCCTACGCCAAGCTTTTCGAGGACCGCATCATCTTCCTCGGCACGCCGATCAGTGACGACATCGCCAACGCGGTGATGGCGCAGCTGCTCTGCCTGGAGTCGATGGACCCCTCGCGCGACATCCAGATCTACATCAACAGCCCCGGTGGTTCGTTCACGGCGATGACCGCGATCTACGACACGATGCAGTTCATCCAGCCCGACGTGCAGACCGTTTGTCTGGGCCAGGCCGCCTCAGCCGCAGCGGTCCTCCTCGCGGCCGGTGCCCCGGGCAAACGCCTCGCTCTGCCGAACAGCCGGATCCTGATCCACCAGCCGTACACCGAGGGCACCTATGGTCAGTCCTCTGACATCGAGATCCAGGCCAACGAGATCCTGCGGATGCGTGAGCTGCTCGAGAAGCTCATCTCCGAGCACTCCGGCAAGACGCCGGAGGAGGTCAACCTCGACATCGAGCGCGACAAGATCCTCACCTCGGCCGCCGCGCTCGAATACGGCTTGATCGACTCCATCCTGGAGTCGCGCAAGGCAGTGCAGACCGTCGCTGCCGGCCGTTAGGTCTGGGCCTCGTCGTGTCCTCACCCCGGGAACCTGATCTCGGAGTACGGTCTGAAGAACTTGTTGTGAGCAGAACTGAGTTGGACTCCGGTCCGACCCGACGGATGGGAGACGCCGCCAGTGGCACGGATCGGTGACGGAGGGGACCTGCTCAAGTGCTCGTTCTGCGGAAAGAGCCAGAAGCAGGTCAAGAAGCTGATCGCCGGTCCAGGCGTCTACATCTGTGACGAGTGCATCGACCTGTGCAACGAGATCATCGAGGAGGAGCTCAACGAGACCGCTGAGGTCGGCCTCGAGGAGCTGCCCAAGCCCCGCGAGATCTTCGAGTTCCTCAACTCCTACGTGATCGGTCAGGAGACCGCCAAGAAGTCGCTCGCGGTCGCGGTCTACAACCACTACAAGCGGGTGCAGTCCGGCGTCTCGGTCAGTCCGAGCAAGCACTCCAAGGAAGACGTGGTCGAGGTCGCCAAGTCCAACATCTTGGTGATCGGTCCCACCGGGTGTGGCAAGACCTACCTCGCGCAGACGCTGGCCCGCATGCTCAACGTCCCCTTCGC
>JBDSXU010000203.1:0-2968 GCA_039926005.1 Marmoricola sp. | reverse complement strand
GCTCCACGGGGTGGACGGTCGAGCCGACCTCGCGGGCCAGATCGTGGCCAGGACTGCAGCCACCGCGGCGACGCGCTCCGCGGGCCGATTCGTCGAGCGAGGCTCTTCCTAACGAACGACCGCAGGGTCTCGAGCCACCTTGGTGATGCGCTCGATGTTGTCCGGGGAGAAGAACTCCACCGGGGACACGGTGCCCGCTATAACACTGACGAACCCGTCCATCGCCTCCTGGTCGCCGTGCATCGCGCCCAGGAGCTGTTGCATCTCCGGAGGCGGCGGCTCCAGGCTGGCCAGTTGGCAGGTGAACTCGTAGATGGGCATGGCGCCGTTGTCGCGGGCCCGGCGCCAAGCCGTCATGGCGGCGTCGTAGGTCGACCCACCGGTGAGCCACGTGTGGATGGCGGTCGAGCACCGCTCGGCGTCACTGAATGCGTCGCTGATGCCCTGGGCCGTGATCGGATCCTTGTTGTAGCCGGCGTCACCCACCAGGGCCCATCCAGGGCCGAACGGCGTCCGGAAGAAGCCGGGAACCGCGCCGCCCAGGAAGGGTGCCACGTGTGTCGCCGCGCGCACCCGCTCGGCGAACTCCGGGGCGAGCTCGAGCGTCTTGAGGAAGTTCCCCTCGACGTCTGCCTTGTAGGCGGCTGCCTCGGCGTAGGGCCACCCGGCGACGACCATGGTCAGGCCGTCGTTGGTGGGCGCAGCGGCGAAGCCTCGGTCGGGGCGGATATAGACCTCCATCCCATCGGTCGGCAGGTCCTGGAAGTAGGTGTAGTAGCAGTACTGGAGCCGTGGCCGGGTCTCATACTCCGCGGCCTGGACCGTCTTGGCGAGATGACTGTTCTTGCCATCAGCGCCGATGACGATGCGGGCCTTCGCCTCGACGTTCTCGCCGTCATCGGTGTGCCCCGTGATGCCGACGACGTCGCCGTCTTCGATCAGGAAGGAGTCGACGTTGAATCCCTGCCGGACCTCGGCACCCGATGCTGTGGCCGCTTCGACCAGGATCTTGTCCAGGACGGTTCGGCGCGGCGCGTAGCCGCTGGCCTGTCCGTCAACGGGTCGTGCGGACCCCCGGATCGTGAAGAGTCCGAAGTCGTAGGCGTAGGTGTTGATCGGTGGGCAACCGGTCGCCACGACCTGACCCAGGAGGCCCCATCGCGAGAGCGCAGCCACTCCTGGCGCATGGATGACGTGAGTGGACAGGGTGTCGCTCGGGAAAGTGGCCCGGTCGACCAACAGCACAGTGTGCCCCCGGCGGGCGAGCAGCATGGCGGTGGGCGCGCCGGCGCAACGGGCTCCGACAACGATGGCGTCGTAGGGCGTGTTCATGGAGGCTCCTCGGTAGGGGTCCGCCCAGACTGACGCTCGCACAGCGAGGACGGATCCGGGAACTCCCCTATTTCCTGGCGCGACCGGTGTCCTCGTCGGTTGTCCCGGCACGGACGGCGTACGCCGCGGCCTCCGAACGATTACGCAGTCCGAGCTTGTCCAAGACGTTGCCGACGTGGTGCTCGACGGTCTTGCGGCTGATGAAGAGCCGCTCGGCAATCTCGGGGTTGGTGAGACCTTCACCGAGAAGGGTGAGGACGTCCCGCTCGCGGCGGGTGAGAGTGCTGCCACTCGACCGGGCCGGGCTCACCCGTGCGCCAAGTCGGCGGAGCAGCGACTGGGCGGCATCGACCTGTCGCGCGGCGGTGAGCCGTTCGAACTCGAGCAACGCCATCCGGGCCTCGGCAACGGCCACCTCGGGTGAGTCCTGTCCGAAGGCACGCGCCAGGTCGAGCCGACACAGCGCAGCCTCCAGCGGCAGCTGTGCCGTGGTGAAGCCGTCGAGGGCGTCGCGCAGCCATTCGCGCGGGTCACCACTCCCTGTGGCGAGCGCGATGCGTCCTCGAGCGAGGGCGAGCACTGCCGCGGCGTAAGCGCTCGGATGACGTTTCGCGCACGCCGCCAGGGCGTCCACCGAGGTCTGGCACGCGGGGAGGTCGCCGGCTGCCAGGTGGATGTCCGTGAGGAGCGCCAGGAGCGGCACGACGCTGCTGCTGCTCGCGTCCACCCTCCGCAGGGCACGTTCGAGCGTCTCGCGGGCGACCGCCGTCTCTCCCCGAGCGAGCTGCAGCGATGCCAGGGGCAGCCCTGCTTCAGGGTCGCCGCTCAACCCTTCGAGAAGACGCTTCGCCTCCTCCAGGCGCCCTTGCTTGACCCGCAGCCCAGCGAGCCGCACCAGGGCTCCGGCTTTCAGTGTGCGCCGTCCCAGTGCCCACAAGCGGACGGCCTCGGTCAGGGTGTCGTCCGCCTCCGGCCAGCGCCCCGCCGCGGTCAGGATGCCCCCATAGTGGGTTCGACAGTATGCCGAGACGGCCGGCAGCCGACGACGCTCGGCGATCGCTTCACCAACCCGGATCCATTGCTCTGCGCGCCCGACGTCCTGGGCACGTTCGCACGCAGAGAACAACTGGCAGAAGATCTCCTCCACGACGATGAAGTCCTCGACCTCGCCGCCGGCGACCGCCGCGAGGGCCTCATCGAGCAGCATCATCCCCTCCTCGACACGGTCGTCGTGGACAAGGCTCGCGCCGAGGTAGGCCGACGTGCAGAAGACCAGGTCGGCATCAGACGTTGTCCGGCCGACGAGCAAGGCATCTGCGTAGTGCTGCTCCTTGGTCGCCCGGGACTCCTCGAACATGCCTTCGGTAAGAGCAACCCAGCCACGCTCCGAGGAGTCAGGGTGGTCGACCAGGAGAGTCTTCGCCCGCGCGATCCATCCGCCGGCGATGGCCCAGTCCCCGGTCGTGCTTCCGTGCAGGTAGCCCAACGTGCGCGCGGTCCGAACAGCACTGGGTCCATCTTTACCGGACCTGAACGCAGCGTGCGCGCGCTCCATCTCATCGATGCTGCGAGGGAACTCCATCAGCACGTAGGAGGCGGCCGACATCCCCTCGAGCGCCGCACCGGAGGCTCCCGT
>JBDSXU010000202.1:0-1555 GCA_039926005.1 Marmoricola sp. | reverse complement strand
GCCCTCGACGAGGTGGGTGGGGAGTTCAACGCCTACACCGCGCGCGAGTACACCTGCTACCACGCACGGGTTCTGGACGAGGACCTGCCGATGGCGCTCGACGTCCTTGGCGACATGCTCACGGCCTCGCTGCTCACCTCCGAGGACGTGGAGGCCGAGCGCGAGGTGATCCTCGACGAGATCGCCATGCACGACGACGATCCCGATGACGTGGTACACAACCTCTTCGCCGCGACCGCCTGGGCCGGCACCCCGTTGGCGCGGCCGATCGCCGGCACGGCCGAGTCGATCAAGGCACTGACGCGGACCCAGATCAAGGGGTACTACCAGCGCCGCTACCGGCCCGAGGTCACGACGCTGGCCGTGGCCGGCAACATCGACCACGACGACGTCGTACGCCGTGCCCGGCGCGCGTTCTCGCGCAACGGCTTCCTCTCCGGTGACGGGAAACCCGCAGGCCCACGCCTGGCCGCCAGCCCCCGGCCGCTGAAGTTCGGTGAGGTCTCCGCCTCGCGGCCGTTCGAGCAGGTGAACGTGGTGCTCGGCATGCAGGGGCTCACCCGCTCCGATCCCCGACGCTATGCGCTCAACATCTTGCAGAGTTCTCTCGGTGGCGGGTCCAGTTCGCGGCTGTTCCAGGAGGTTCGTGAGCGTCGCGGGCTGGCCTACTCCGTCTACTCCTTCGGCCTCGGTTACTCCGACGCCGGCATGGTCGGTGTCGCTGCCGGTTCGTTGCCCAGCAAGGCCGAAGAGCTGCTGCGTGTCGTACGCGAGGAGCTCGTGAAGGTGGCCGAGGCCGGGCTCACCGAGGAGGAGATCGAGCGCGGCAAGGGACAGGCACGCGGCGGTCTCGTGCTCAGCCTCGAGGACAGCGGTTCGCGAATGACCCGACTTGGTGAGGCAGAGCTGTTCCAGCGGCGGCTGCGTTCCGTGGACGAGGTGCTCGAGAGCCTCGACTCGGTCACTCACGAGGACGTCCACACGCTGGCGCGCGAGCTCTACACGCGGCCCCAGACCCTCGTGTCGGTCGGGCCGGGTCAGCGGTAGCGGCCGACCACCGTGGCACCTGTCGCCACGGGTGCAACGTCGCAGCGGTCCTGGATGCCGTCCAGGAACGCCTGGAACGCCGGCACGTCTTGAAGTGAGTCGGAGTGCTCGACGTCGTGCTCGGTCAGCACGTGGAGGAAGCTCACGCCGTCCTCGAGTCGGAACACCTTGTAGGTGAACCCCTCGGGCTCGCGATCCTCCAGGTCGGCGAAGACCGCCTCGACGAGGCGCTGGTTCTCCTCGGCCCGGTCGGGCTTGGCCTGATAGCGCACCACGGTGCTCTTCATCGCTCACTCCTCCTGGCGCCTGATGGCGCCGTTCAACGATCAGACCTGCCCCGCTGCCGGAAATCATCGGCACGGTCCTAGGCGGCGTCGTCGAGCAGCCGTTTGAGGCGTTGCTCGATCCTGATCACGGGTGGGTCGCCGGGTTGTGCCGGTGGGCTGGAGGTGTAGTGATGTCCTGTCGGTGTGGTGATCTCGATGCTGCGCCGCGGGTTGGTGATGAG
>JBDSXU010000201.1:0-12408 GCA_039926005.1 Marmoricola sp. | reverse complement strand
CCCGAGGTGCTCAAGGCCATCGCGGACCTGTCGAGCTCGTCGGGTGTGCGGGTGGCCAACGTCTTCCACGCCGGCGACGGGAACCTGCACCCGCTGGTGCTCTTCGACGACGCGGAGGAGGGTGCGGGAGACGCGGCCGAGAAGGTCAGCGGGGCGATCCTCGACCTGTGCATCGAACACGGCGGTTCCATCACCGGTGAGCACGGCGTCGGCATGGACAAGTCGAAGTACATGCCGAGGATGTACACCGACGAGGACCTCGACACCATGCAGCTGGTCCGCTGCGCCTTCGATCCGCAGAACATCACCAATCCGGGCAAGATCTTCCCGACGCCCCGGCTCTGCGGAGAGGTGCCCGGCCGTCACAAAGGTGCCCATCCCCTGCACGAAGCCGGCCTGACGGAGGTCTTCTGATGGCCCCGAGAACCAGCAGCGAGACCATCGACCGCGCGGCCCACGAGGCGATCGCGTCGGCCTGCGCCGAGGTCGCCGACGCCGAGGAGGCCGACCTCGTCGACGGCGTGCGCCCCGGGCTGGTGGCGCGTCCTGCCGACACGGACCAGGTCGCCGAGGTGCTCCGGGCAGCGGCTGCGCACGGGCTGAGCGTGGTCCCGCGCGGACGTGGCACGAAGATGTCGTGGGGCACGCCTCCCACGAGCGCGGACGTGCTGCTCGACGTGGGCGGGCTCGACCAGGTCCTCGACCACGCGGCCGGTGACCTGATCGTCGTTGCCCAGGCCGGTGCCCGGCTCGCCGACGTGCGCGAGGTCGTGGGCCAGGGCGGCCAGCGACTCGCGCTCGACGAGACCGTGCCCGGGGCGAGCATCGGCGGCACCCTGGCCATGAACACGAGCGGTCCCCGACGGATGGCCACCGGCACTGCGCGCGACCTGCTGATCGGGATCACGATGGTCCGCGCCGACGGGGTGATCGCCAAGGCCGGAGGGCGGGTAGTCAAGAACGTTGCCGGCTACGACCTCGGCAAGCTGCTGATCGGCTCGTTCGGAACGCTGGCCGTCATCACCGGTGCGACGTTTCGGCTGCACCCTGTTCCGGTCACGCACCGCTGGGTCACGGCGACGGTGACCAGCCCGGCGCAGGCGCAGGAGCTCGTGCAGTCCGTGCTGCACTCCCAGGCCGTGCCGGCTGCGATCGAGGTCGACTGGGCCGAGGGAACGGGCTCGGTGAGTGTGTTGCTCGAGGGGCGCGAGGAAGGTGTCGCCGGCCGCACGGCGGCCATCCGCCAGCTTCTCGGCGACGACTCGACCGAGTCCATCGACGCGCCGGTGGACGCAGCGTACCCCTGGGACCTGGCGGCCAGCGGCGACCAACGCTCGACCGCCCTCAAGCTGACCTTCGCGCTCTCCGGGCTTTGCGCGGTGCTGAGCGCGGCGACCGAGGCGAGTGTCTCGCTGCGCGGCTCCGCCGGAGCCGGCGTCGTCTACGCGTCGATGCCTCCGGGCGCCCCGGTCGAGCGCGTGCGCGCTCGCGTCGACCGGCTGCGGCCCGCCTGCACCGAGCACGGCGGCACTGCGGTCGTCATCGACGCGCCCGCCGGGGTGAAGGCGGGCCTGGACGTCTGGGGACCGATCCCGGCGCTCGACCTGATGCAACGCGTCAAGGACCAGTTCGACCCGGACCACCGGCTCTCGCCGGGACGCTTCGTGGGAGGCATCTGATGAGCACCTCTGAGCAGGACACCGAGGGCACCCTCGGCGAGATGGGCAGCATCATGGACCTCGGGATGCCCGCGCCCGGTGGTGCCTTCGACGGTCACCACCCCCCGGACGCCGCGCTGATCGGCGACTGCGTGCACTGCGGCTTCTGCCTGCCGACCTGCCCGACCTACGTGCTGTGGGGCGAGGAGATGGACTCTCCGCGCGGCCGGATCTACCTGATGAAGGAGGGTCTCGAGGGCGAGCCGATGAGTGACTCGATGGTGTCGCACTGGGACGCCTGCCTGGGTTGCATGGCCTGTGTGACCGCGTGTCCGTCCGGGGTGCAGTACGACACCCTGATCGAACAGACCCGCGCCCAGGTCGAGCGCCGCCACGAGCGGCCCGTCACGGAGAAAGCCCTTCGTGGACTGGTCTTCTCGTTGTTCCCGCACCCCAGGCGGCTCAGGCTCCTGCGGGGTCCGCTCCGGGTGATGCAGAAGACCGGCCTCGACCGGGCGGTGCGGCGCACCGGTCTGCTGGACCGGATCGCCCCCCAGCTGGCTGCGATGGAGCGCCTCGCTCCACGTCTGGGCAAGCCGCAACCGCTGCCGCCGTACATCCGGGCGGTGGGTCAGTGTCGTGCCGTGGTCGGGCTGCTCACCGGATGCGTGCAAGGGGCGTTCTTCCCCGGCGTCAACGCGGCCACCGCGCGGGTGCTGCGGGCCGAGGGCTGCGACATCGTGGTGCCGAAGTCACAGGGCTGCTGCGGTGCGCTGTCGGTCCACAACGGCCGCGAGCCCGAGGGACAGGCCTTTGCCCGCGACCTGATCGACTCCTTCGAGTCCTCGGACGTGGAGTACGTCGTGGTCAACGCGGCCGGGTGCGGTTCCACGATGAAGGAGTACGCCGCCCTGCTGGCCGACGACCCGGCGTACGCCGAACGTGCGATGGGCTTCGCCGACAAGGTCCGCGACGTCGCGGAGATCCTCGACGAGCTCGGCACCGTCGCGCCGCGGCACCCGCTCGAGCTGACCATCGCCTACCACGACGCTTGCCACCTCGCCCACGCCCAGGGCGTCCGTGCCCAACCACGACGCCTGCTCGAGGCCATCCCCGGACTCGAGCTCAAGGAGATCGTCGAGGGCGAGCTGTGCTGTGGTTCGGCGGGGATCTACAACATCGTCAACCCCGAACCAGCTCGCGAGCTCGGTGACCGCAAGGCGGCCAACATCGTTGCCACCGGGGCGCAGGTGCTGGTCACCGCCAACCCCGGGTGCCTGATGCAGGTGACGTCGGCGATCGAGCGTTCCGCCAGGCAACAAGGGACCAGGCCGATGGGGATGGCCCACACCGTGGAGGTCCTCGACGCCTCCATCCGCGGTGCGCCCACGACCGAGCTCGCGCCCCAATGACCTCCACCTGACCAACTCACGCACCATTGGGAGACAGATGTTCCATCAAGATTCGCAAGCCGTGGGCGACTCGCTCACCCTGAGCGCATTGTGCGCCCTGATCCCGCTCTCCGTGCTGTTCACGCTGCTGGGGGGGTTGAAGGTGCGCGCCTGGATCTCCGGCCTCGTCTCACTTCTGGTGGCGCTCGTGGTCGCGGTCGTCTTGTTCGGGATGCCTGTCGGTCAGGGGATCAGCGCTGCCATCAACGGTGCCCTGTTCGGCTTCTTCCCCATCCTGTGGATCGTCGTCAACGCGGTCTGGATCTACAACCTGACCGTGGCCTCGGGGCACTTCGACGTTCTGCGGCGTTCCTTCGAGAAGGTCAGTCCCGACCAGCGAATCCAGGCGATCATCATCGCCTTCTGTTTCGGTGCCCTGCTGGAGGCGCTGGCAGGCTTCGGTACTCCGGTGGCGATCTCCGTGGTGATGTTGATGACGCTCGGCTTCAAGCCGGTCAAGGCCGCGACCGTCGCGCTCGTCGCCAACACCGCGCCGGTCGCCTTCGGAGCCCTCGCGATCCCGATCGTCACACTGGCCCCGATCGCCTCCGGCGTCAGCGACGACCCTCGCCTCTCCAGCGCCAACGCCCTGGGCACGCTCGGGTCCATGGTCGGACGGCAGACGCCGATCCTGGCCCTCGTGGTGCCGCTGATCCTCGTGCTGATCGTTGACGGCCGCCGCGGTGTGCGCCAGACCTGGCTGCCGGCCCTGCTGGCGGGTGCCGTCTTCGCGGTCGCCCAGTTCGTGACGGCGAACTACATCTCGGTCCAGCTCACCGACATCGTCGCCTCGCTACTGGCCGCAGGCTCCCTGGTCCTGCTGGTGCGCGTCTGGCAGCCCGTCGAGACACTCACCGCGGACCCGGCCGACGAAGGTCGCCTTGCCTACCGGCAGGGGGTCAGCGCGACCGAGGGCGCAGGTCGTACGGCGACGGCGACGGGGGGCGGAGCCGACGGAGCCGGCGACGCCGACGGAGCAGGCGGGCCGTCGGTCAACAACCGGGCCGACGTCCTACGGGCCTATGCGCCGTACCTCGTGATCATCGCCATCTTCTCCATCACCAACATCCCGGCAGTCGTCGAGTTCCTGGCCAAGGCGCCCTTCACCTACCTCTACGACTGGCCGGGCCTGCACATCTTGAACAGTGCGGGCGATCCGGTACTGACCCAGTTCAAGTTCAACTGGTTGCCGGCGGCCGGCACGCTGCTGGTGCTCGCAGGCCTGATCAGCATGTTGATCCTCAAGGTCGGGCCGGCACGGGCGCTCAAGACCTACTTCGAAACCTACGTCGAGCTCAAGTCCGCAATCATCACGGTGATGGCCGTGCTGGCGCTGGCCTACGTGATGAACCTGTCCGGTCAGACCGCCTCACTGGGCGTGTGGCTGGCCGGCACCGGAAGCGCGTTCGCGATCCTCTCACCGATCCTGGGTTGGGTCGGCGTTGCGGTGACCGGCTCGGACACCTCCTCGAACTCGCTGTTCGGCGCCCTGCAGGTGCAGGCCGCAGCCAAGGCGGGCCTGGACCCGGTGCTGATGGCGGCCGCCAACTCCTCCGGCGGGGTGCTCGGCAAGATGGTCAGCCCCCAGAACCTCGCGATCGCCGCCGCTGCTGTCGGGATGGCCGGCGAGGAGGGTGAGATCTTCCGCAAGGTGATCGGCTGGAGCCTGCTGCTACTGCTGCTGATGTGCGTCATCGTCGGCCTGCAGGCCACCCCGGTGCTGAGCTGGATGGTGCCGTAGCGAGAGGGCTCTCGGCGAGTGCTCACTCCGAGGCGGACGCCTGGATCCTCACGGCGCGGACGCCGTCGGGGGTCAGAGGGACACGTAGGTCGAGTCGCTCGCAAGCCGCGTGATCCGGGCCCAGTCGTGGTCGCGCAGCGCATCGGCCGGAGTGAACCAGGAGCCGCCGACGCAGCCGACGTTCGGCAACGCGAGGTAGGACGCAGCGCTCGACTCCGTGATGCCACCGGTCGGGCAGAACCGGGCCTGTGGCACCGGGGCGCCGATCGCCTTGAGGAAGCCGACGCCTCCTGCCACCTCGGCGGGGAAGAACTTCATCTCCGAGTAGCCGAGCTCGAGGAGCCGCAGCACCTCGGCCACGGTGGACGCTCCGGGGAGATGCGGCAGACCGGTCTCCTGCATGGCGGCGGCGAGCCTTTCCGTCGTACCGGGGGAGACGAGGAACTGCGCCCCGGCGGACAAGGCCTCCTTGGCCTGGTCAGGCGCCACGATGGTGCCCGCTCCGACCAGGATCTCGGGGACGTGGGTGGCGATCTGCTCGATGCAGCGCAGTGCCTCCGGGGTACGCAAGGTCAGCTCGATCACCGGCACACCCCCCTCGACCAGGGCTTCGGCGACGGGCACGGCTTGTGCCACGTCGTGGAGTACGACGACCGGGATCACGGACACGCGGTCGATCAGGGAGGTGGTGGGTTCAGACATCGGGGTTCTCCGTGAGGGGCTGGGACGTGGGGAAGACGCTGGCGCCCTGGTCGGCCGGACCGACGGCGCCACGGAAGACGTGGAAGAGCTCGCGGCCGGTCCCGAAGACGCGGGAGTCGTCTGCTGCGGCGAGGTCACGGCTGTCCAGGTCGTAGGGGGCAACGTGCAGGTCGAGCACACCGGCCTCGGAGTCGAGCGTGATCAGGTCACCGTCGAGGACCCGGGCGAGGGGTCCACCGACCGACGCCTCGGGGGTCAGGTGGATCGCCGCGGGAACCTTGCCCGACGCGCCCGACATGCGGCCGTCGGTGACCAACGCGACTCGCTGGCCACGGTCCTGCAGCACCCCGAGGGCCGGGGTGAGCTTGTGCAGCTCTGGCATCCCGTTGGCGGCAGGTCCCTGGAACCGCAGCACCGCGATGAAGTCGCCCGTGAGGGTGCCGGCCTCGAAGGCCTTGAGGAAGTCGGCCTGGTCGTCGAAGACCCGAGCCGGCGCCTTGACCTGCTGGTGCTCAGGCTTGAGCGCGGAGGTCTTGATGACGGCGCGGCCGAGGTTGCCGTCGAGCATGCGGAGGCCGCCATCGGCCGAGAACGGGTCATCCGCTCCGCGGAGCACGTCGGTGTCGTGGCTGCGCTTGGTCCCCTCCTCCCAGGTCAGCTCGGAGCCGGTGAGGCGAGCCTCGGTCGTGTAGCGCCACAACCCGTGACCGGCGACGGTCTGCACGTCGTCGTGCAGCAGGCCCGCCTTGAGCAGCGAGTGCATGGTGAAGCCCAGACCTCCCGCGGCGTGGAAGTGGTTCACGTCCGCCTTGCCGTTGGGGTAGACCCGCGCCATCAGGGGCACGACGGCCGAGAGGTCGGACAGGTCGTCCCAGGTCAGCGTGATCCCGGCCGCACGGGCGATCGCAACGAGGTGGAGCGTGTGGTTGGTCGACCCACCGGTGGCGAGCAGTGCGACGCAGCCGTTGACGATAGCCTTCTCGTCGACAATGTGACCGACCGGTGTGAAGTTCTCGCCCCATGCGGTCATGGCCGTCGCGCGGGCGGCCGCGGCGTCGGTGAGGGCCGCGCGCAGTGGCGTGCCGGGGTTCACGAAGCTCGCACCCGGAAGGTGCAGCCCCATGACCTCCATCAGCATCTGGTTGGAGTTCGCGGTGCCGTAGAAGGTGCACGTGCCGGCCGAGTGGTACGACGCGGACTCGGCGTCGAGGAGCTCCTCGCGGCCGATCTCACCCGCGGCGTACCGCTGCCGGATCGCGGCCTTCTCGTCGTTGGGCAGGCCCGAGGTCATCGGTCCCGCCGGGACGAACACGGTCGGCAGGTGGCCGAAGGACAGAGCGCCGATCAGCATGCCGGGGACGATCTTGTCGCAGACGCCGAGCATCAAGGTGGCGTCGAACATGTCGTGGGAGAGGGCGATCGCCGTCGACATCGCAATGACGTCGCGGCTGAACAGTGAGAGCTGCATGCCGTCGCGACCCTGGGTGATGCCGTCGCACATGGCGGGCACACCACCGGCGAACTGGGCGATCCCACCCGAGCGGATCACGGCCTTCTTCAGCTGCGCAGGGAAGGACTCGAAGGGTTGGTGGGCGGAGAGCATGTCGTTGTACGCCGAGACGATGGCGATGTTGGGCTTCACCTTCCCGCGCAGTGCCGCCTTGTCGACCGGTCCAGAAGCAGCGAAGCCGTGGGCCAGGTTGGCACACGCCAGCCGTCCGCGTGTGGGACCGCGCTCCGCTGCTGCGTCGAGTCGTTGCAGGTACGCCGTCCGCTCGGGACGACTCCGCTCGGTGATGCGGGTCGTCACCTCGGCGACGACCTGATGGATGTTCTGCTTCATGGGATACCTCATTCGGGCCAGGAGCGGCTGTCGCGCTCGAGAAGGGTGATGGCGGCACTCGGGCCGTTGGTGCCGGACGGGTAGGGACGGGGCCGATGGTCAGGTCGCGACCAGCGCTCGAGGATGGGCTCGACCCAGGTCCACGCGGCCTCGACCTCGTCGCGGCGCATGAAGAGCGTCGGGTTGCCTCGCACGACGTCCATGAGCAGGCGCTCGTAGGCGTCGGGGGAATGCCGCATGAAGGTCGCCGCATAGCTCAGGTCGAGCGACACCGGGCGCAGCCGGATGCCGCCGGGGCCAGGCTCCTTGGCGGTCATGTGGAGGCGCATGCCCTCGTCGGGCTGCAGCTGGATGACCAGACGGTTGGGCTCGCTGGTGCCTTCGCTGCCCGGGAACATCGGGTGGGGGACGGCCTTGAACTGGATGATGATCTCCGAGACCCGGCGGTCCATCCGCTTGCCGGTGCGCAGGTAGAACGGGACGCCCGCCCAGCGCCAGTTCTGCACCTCGGCCTTGATCGCCACGAACGTCTCGGTGGTCGATCCCGGCTGGTCGATGTCGGTCTTGTAGGAAGCGGCCACCTGTCCGTCAACGAGACCGGCGGAGTACTGGCCGGCGACCACGGAGCGGTCAACCTCCTCACCGACGATCGGCCGCAGTGCCTGCAGCACCTTGAGCTTCTCGTCGCGGACGTTCTCGTGACCGACGTAGGTCGGCGGCTCCATCGCGACCAGGCAGAGCAGCTGCAGCAGGTGGTTCTGGATCATGTCCCGCAGCGCACCGGACTCGTCGTAGTAGCCGCCGCGACTGCCGACACCGAGGGACTCGGCTGCGGTGATCTGGACGTGGTCGATGCAGTTCGCGTTCCAGAGCGGTTCGAGGAACGTGTTGGCGAAGCGCGTCACCAGCAGGTTCTGGACGCTCTCCTTGCCGAGGTAGTGGTCGATGCGGAAGATCTGGTGCTCGTCGAACACCGCGCCCACTGCGTCGTTGATCTCGAGCGCCGAGGCAAGGTCGTGGCCGATCGGCTTCTCGAGAACCAGACGCGAGCTCGGCGTGACCAGGCCGTGGGAGGCGAGGCGCTCGCTGACCGGGCCGAAGAGTGCAGGCCCGATGGCGAGGTAGAAGACCCGGACGCGATCGTGGTCGTCGAGCTTCTCGACCAGGCGCGACCAGCCTGACTCGTGCTCGATGTCGATGCTGAGGTGGGACAGGCGACCGATGAAGCGGTCGACGACCGAGTCGTCGAGCTCACCGGTGCGCACGAAGCGGGACAGCTCACCGCGGATCTTGTCGCGGTATCCGTTGTCGTCGAGACCTGCCCGGGACAGGGCGATGATGCGGGTCTCTGGTGGTAGTTGGCCGTCTCGGTCACGCAGGTAGAGGGCCGGCAGCAGCTTGCGCGCCGCCAGGTCTCCGGTGCCGCCGAAGACGACGAAGTCGGCTGGGGGAACGGGGCCGGGAAGTTGGGACATCGAATCTCTCTCGAGGGGGAGTGCGTGCTCGAGCCTCCACAGTAGGCCGAGATATGCGTGTGTGCAAGGCAGTGATATGTATTCTAGACTACAAAAGTGTTAAGAATCGGAGTTGCGGGAGAACGGTGAGTGGTTGAATGGCGCGCATGTCAGTCGGGCAGGGACCAGCCACGACGGGTCAGGTCTTCTCCCTGATCCGTGACGGTCGTGCCCTGACGCGCAGCGAGGTCGGGCGGGTCACGGGCCTGTCACGGACCGCGGTGGCAGCCCGTGTCGGCGCCCTTCTCGAGTCGGGCCTGGTTGTCGAGGGGGCCGACGAGGACCGCGCTCCTTCCTCCGGTGGACGGCCCCCTGGGCGGCTCGGGTTCAACCGGGACGCGGGCGTCGTACTCAGCGGTGCCATCGGTCGCAGTCGCACCCAGCTCGGCGTGTGCGACCTCGACGGGACCGTCCTGGCGTCCTCCGACCTGGACCAGGAGGTGGGGTCGGCGGCCGAGGAGCTGATGCCGAAGGTCGTCGCCGGTTTCACCGATCTCCTCGAGAGGCTCGGACGCCCCGCGGACGTCGTACGCGCCGTGGGGCTGTGCATCCCAGGCACGGTCGACTACGTCCGCGGCGCGAGCCTGGACTCGCCGGTCATGACCGGGTGGGACGGCGTCGAGCTGGCGCCGTTCCTGCGTGACCTCAGCAAGGCACCGGTGTTCGTGGACAACGACGTGAACGTGATGGCGCTCTCCGAGCGTCGAGGTCAGCTCGAACACCATCGCGACGTGCTGTTCGTGAAGGCCTCGACCGGTGTCGGGGTCGGCATCGTGGCCGGTGGTCAGCTTCTGCGCGGTGCGCAGGGCGCGGCCGGCGAGATCGGGCATACCAAGATCCCCGCGGCCCAGGGCCTGGCCTGCCGCTGCGGCGACACGGGCTGCCTGGAGGCCGTCGCCGCAGGCTGGGCGCTGGTGCAGAACGCTCGCGCCAAGGGCCACGACGTCACGCACGTCCGCGACCTGGTCAGCCTTGCGGTGCAGGGTGACGCCGATGCGCGTCACGAGGTGCGCGAGGCAGGGCGCAGGATCGGCGAGGTGGTCGCCTCGGCCGTGAACCTCCTCAACCCCGAGGCCGTCGTGGTCGGAGGAGATCTCGCGCAGGCCTACGACACCTTCGTGGCAGGCCTCCGCGAGTCGCTCTACGCACAGGCCTCGGCACTCGCGACGCGCGAGCTGGTGATCGTCCCGGTCACCCATGGCGACCAGTCAGGTGTGGTCGGCTGTGCCGCCATGGCGATCAGGGAGATCCTCGACTCGACGGCCGTCGACGTCGCCTTGAGGACCTAGATTCGTCCTACGACGAGAACGGGTTTCCGGCATGGGGGAGCGGGCGGCCGTCGGGACCACCTTCGTGAGCCGGGAGGCTGATGCAGCTGGTGGGCCGTGGCCGAACATGCGAATGTCGCGCATGGGGCTGCTGAACGCCCCCGTAACCACGCGAGTCACATTCGCATGTTCGGGGAGCGGGCCAACTCGAGACCGCGGCCCCGTGCTGCACCCGTGCCTACCGCCGGTCACCGGTCGCGCCCGGGTCTGACAGTCTCCGACCACGATTCCCTACTTCCCCCGGAGCAACGAATGGGCATCAACCGGCGATCGCAGATCGAGATGTCGCCCGAGGAGATCAGTGCCTTCGTCGCGAGTCAGCGCACAGCGAGCCTCGCCACCATCGGAGCCACTGGTCAGCCGCACGTGGTGGCGATGTGGTTCGCGATGATTGACGGCGTCATCTGGTTCGAGACCAAGGCCAAGGCGCAGAAGGCTCTTAACCTGGGGCGCGACCCGCGAGCCACCGTGCTGATCGAGGACGGTCTCACCTACGACACGTTGCGTGGCGTCTCGTTCGAGGGGACGGCCGAGATCATCGACGACACCGACGCGCTGTGGGCCGTGGGTGTCAACGTCTGGGAGCGCTACACGGGCCCCTACACCGACGCGCTCAAACCGTTCGTCGAGGCCATGCTGCACAAGCGGGTCGCCGTACGCTTCGACGTGACCAGGACCCGCTCCTGGGATCACCGCAGGCTCGGCCTCGACCCGATGGCACCGGGTGGCACCGCGACCCAGCAGTACGACCTCTGAGAGGGATCCGTCCCGCTCGGCCGGCCGGCTCCCGGCATCGCGAAGGTCACGGGTGAGCGGCACCGCGGAGGCCGCAGCGAAGTAGATGTCGTCGTCCCCGAGGATGGCGAGGTCGCCCGGCCGGGAGCGGCCGGACCCGATGACCTACTTGGGCAGGCCGAGCGCCACAACTCGTCGCGACCAAGGACGTACAGTCGGCTGCGGAGTCTGGTCCCCGGGAGATGAGCCGATGCGAGTAGCCCTGCAGGTCACCTGCATCAACGACGCGCTGTTCCCCGGGACAGGCAAGGCGATGGTGACGCTGTTGCGGCGGCTCGGCGTGGACGTCGAGTTCCCGCCTGCGCAGACGTGTTGCGGGCAGCCGATGATCAACACCGGCTATCTCGACGAGGCGGTGCCGGCGTTGCGGTCCTTCGTCGAGGCCTTTTCCGGGTACGACGCCATCGTCACACCGTCGGGATCGTGTGCCGGGTCGGCTCGGCACCAGCACCAGATCGTGGCCCGTCGATCGGGCGACGCCTCGCTGGTCGCCGCGGTGCAGGAGACGGCACCGCGGGTCTTCGAGCTCAGCGAGTTCCTGGTTGACGAGCTCGGGGTGACCGACGTGGGCGCGTGGTTCCCGCACACGGTGACCTACCACCCGACGTGTCACTCGCTGCGGATGCTCGGAGTCGGCGACCGGCCCCGGAGGCTGCTCGAGGAGGTGCGCGGACTGCGGCTGGTCGGGTTGCCCCGGGCGGAGGAGTGCTGCGGCTTCGGCGGCACGTTCGCGATGAAGAACGCCGACACCTCGATCGCGATGGGCTCGGACAAGGCGCGCCACGTCCGCGAGACCGGCGCCGAGGTCCTGGTGGCGGGGGACAACTCGTGCCTGATGCACATCGGTGGCCTGCTGTCGCGGCAGCGTTCCGGCGTACGCACGATGCACCTGGCCGAGATCCTCGCCGCGACCGAAGGAGCGGCCTGATGAGCGGTGCGACCTTCGTCGGGATGCCGGTGTTCCCTGTCGCCGCTCGGGCGGCCCTTGCCGACACCCGGCTGAGGTACAACCTTGCGCACGCGACCAGCACCATCCGTGACAAGCGCGCCCGCGTGGTGGCAGAGGTCGCGGACTGGGAGGACCTGCGCACGGCCGGGGCGGCGATCAAGGACAGGACGCTGGCCGACCTCGAGCGCCACCTCGTGCAGCTCGAGGCTGCGCTCACCGCGCAGGGGGCCACCGTGCACTGGGCGCGCGACGCCGCAGAGGCCAACCGGATCGTCGCCGCGGTGGCGCGCTCCCACGGTATCGACGAGGTCGTGAAGGTCAAGTCGATGGCCACCCAGGAGATCGGGCTGAACGAGGCGCTCGAGGCGGAGGGGATCGCTGCCTGGGAGACCGACCTCGCCGAGCTGATCGTCCAGCTCGGTGACGA
>JBDSXU010000200.1:0-3187 GCA_039926005.1 Marmoricola sp. | reverse complement strand
ATCAGTGCGGTCGGCCGCCTCGACGCGATCCGCGGCGACCTGCAGGCCGCGGCAGGGCTCTGAAACCGGGCTAGTTGACCCTCTTCGGCCCGCGCAGGCCCGCGCGCTGGACCACCCGCTGGATCTCCAGGTCACGCTCGTTGGGCCGCGCGACGTAGCGAATCTCGCGCAGCCCCTGTGCCTGGGCCGCCGACTCGAAGGTGAAGTGACCGAACCCGAGCAACCGCCCGTGCAGCGGCTTGACGACGGTGATGTCCAGGATCCTGCCCAGCGGCATGGTGGCGAGCGAGCGCATCAGCACACCCTTGACTCGGAAGACCCGCATGTTCGTGATCACGAAGCAGTCGAGGTTGGCGGCCAGCGCCCTGAAGAAGGCCCATCCCAGCAGGAGGACGCCCAGCAGCAGGGGGATCGCCGCGAACTGGACCTCGGAGAACAGGCACACCCACAGCGAGACGAGCCCTAGGTAGCCGATGAATGCGGGGGTGATGTAGACGAACCAGTGCTTGCGTACGACGTCGACGATGACCTCGCCCTCATCACGCAGCAGGTGCTGGCTGATGTCGGGGTCGGTGAGGGTACGTCGCAGCCAGCCCACGACTGGCCTAGTTGTTGAGCGACTTGATGAACCTGATGGACGAGTCGAAGATCTGCGTCAACAGGTCCCAGAGGGTCGAGCCAGTGGACTTGGCACTGTCGGCGAAACCGCTCGGGTCCTGCACGAGCCAGAAGCCCAGGAACAAGAGGACGAGGAGTCCGACACCCTTCTTCAGCACGCCGTCCATCGTTTGCTCCTTGTGTCCGGGGGAAGAGATTGCGACGCCGAAACGCCCACACGACCCCACTGTTCTACCAAAACTGCGTTCCGTAAATGCTTAGGCGCGCTCGGTCCGACATCATCGGCCCCATGACAACCAGATTCCAGCAGCACGCGGTGCACGTCCAGGAGGGCGAGCTGCCTCTCTTCACCTTCGGTGAGCGCGACGATCTCGAAGCAGCCGAGCCCCGCCGTACGGTGCTCGCGGTGCACGGCATCACCGCCTCCTCGATGAGCTGGCCCTCCGTCGCGGCGGCTCTCCCTGACGGGTGGAGGCTCGTGGCCCCTGATCTCCGCGGCCGGGGTGCCGCACGCGATCTTGGAACGGAGCGCGCGGGTTTGCGGCGTCACGCCGAGGACCTGTGTCGCGCCGCCGAACGGCTAGACCCCGAGGGAACGGGCGACCTGGTGCTCGCTGGCCATTCCATGGGTGCCTACGTCGCGCTGCTCGCGGCACATGCGAGGCCGGACCTCTTCCGCCGGCTGGTGATGGTCGACGGCGGCGTACCCCTCCCGCTCCCGGCGGGCATGGACCCCGACGAGGTGCTGGCCGCATCGCTGGGTCCGGCGCTGGAGCGACTGAGCCGCACCTACGCTGACGTCGAGGAGTACGTCGACTTCTTCCGGCAGCATCCCGCGCTCGGCCCGCACTGGAACGACGCCGTCGACGCCTACGTCCGCTACGACGCCCTCGAGACCCCGGAGGGCGTGCGCTCGCGCGCGGTCGAGGGGGCCGTGCGCGCCGACGGTCGCGACCTGCTGGTGCTCGGCGAGGAGCTCGATGCCGCGCTGCGTGGCCTGCCGATCCCTGCCCACCTGCTGTGCGCCCCGCTGGGCATGTTCGGGCAGGCGCCGGGACTGCTGCCCGCTGCCGCGGTGAGGGCCTACGACGAAGAGCTGGACCACCTGACTGCGGAGACCGTCCCAGATGTGAACCACTACACGATCCTGTTCGACCCCACCGCGGTCGCGCGCGTGGCCGAGGTGATCGCCGACGACTGACGGGTCAGACGGGCCCATCCTGGTCGGACCCAGCCTCGAGGCTCGCGAGGAGCAGGTCCGCCGCCGCGTAGGGATCGCTGTCGCCCGCGACCACCTCGGCCGCGAGCTCGTCGAGGGCGGCGTTCTCGTGGACACCGCGCCACTGCTCGCGCAGCGCCGTGACCGCGATCGCCTCGATCTCGTCGCGCGCACGCCGCAGCCGCCGCACCCCCAGTTCACCGCTGGACTCGAGATGATCCCGGTGCCGGTCGATGGCTTCCACCACCTCGTCGATGCCCTCGCCCAAGCTGGCGACGGTCTTCACGATCTCGGGAACCCACGCCCCCTCGGGCCGGTCAGCCAGCCCGAGCATCCCGCGCAGCTCCCGACGCACCTGGTCGGCACCGTCGCGGTCGGCCTTGTTGATGACGTAGAGGTCGCCGATCTCCAGGATCCCCGCCTTCGCAGCCTGGATGCCGTCACCCATGCCGGGGGCGAGCATCACGATGGTGGTGTCGGCCATCGCCGCTATCTCCACCTCGCTCTGTCCCACGCCCACCGTCTCGATCAGGATCACGTCGCAGCCGGCAGCGTCGAGAACCCGGAGTGCCTGGGGTGTCGCCCAGGACAACCCACCGAGGTGACCGCGCGAGGCCATCGAGCGGATGTAGACGGACTTGTCGAGCGCGTGGTCCTGCATCCGCACCCGGTCACCGAGCAGCGCACCGCCCGAGAACGGGGACGAAGGGTCGACCGCGAGCACGCCGACCCGCTTGTCCTGCTCCCTCAGGGCGCTCACCAGCGCCGCGGTCGAGGTCGACTTGCCGACGCCCGGGGGGCCGGTCAGGCCGACCACGTGAGCGTTGCCGGCGTACGGCGCGAGTCCGGCCATCACCTCACGCAGCAGCGGCGAGGCGTCCTCAACAAGCGAGATCAGCCGGGCAACCGACCGGGCATCGCCCTTCCGGGCGTTCTCGACCAGCTCGGAGACGTTCCCCGTCGACCGCCTGCTCACCACGCCTCCTCATTCGAAATGGATAGTCCGAGACGTTCGCGTCCCCAACTCGCTCATTCAAGGACGGAAGCGTCTCGGACTATCGCGAACTTGGTGGCCCCTCAGGAGGAAGCAGGCACCTTGACGATCAGGGCGTCACCCTGGCCACCGCCACCACAGAGGGCAGCAACCCCGGTGCCGCCACCACGACGCTGGAGCTCGAGGGCGAGGTGCAGGACGATCCGGGCGCCGGACATGCCGACCGGGTGGCCCAGGGCGATCGCGCCGCCGTTGACGTTGACCTTCTCCTCGGGGATGCCGAGCTCCCGCGCGGAGGCGATGCCCACTGCGGCGAAGGCCTCGTTGAACTCCACGAGGTCGAGGTCGTCCACGGT
>JBDSXU010000199.1:0-6763 GCA_039926005.1 Marmoricola sp. | reverse complement strand
GGTTGGAGAGCACAGCGGCCACCCCGACGGCCGCCGTCACCAGCAACAACCAGGCGAAGGGATAGGTGTCCGACACGGCACTCCCCACGGTGAGTTCAAGCGATCGGCAATGACGTTGCCGACCAGACTTCCCGGCGCACCTTGTTCTGGCGAACCCTACCCGCCCAGCACGACGTAGGTCCGCGAAGCAGCGCGCGTCACGCCGCGGGGCGCCTCGGTACTGGCCGGGATTGCGGTCGGGGTCGCGGCCGCTTTGATGCTCGGCAGCCTCAACCGGCAGCACCGCGAGGCGTGAGGATAGGGTTCGAGTCGACGTCAGAAGTCCTCGAAGGGAAATCACAGTCATGTCTCAACGCCAGCCCGTCGACACCGAGGAACCCACGATCGGCAAGCTGGTCGTCGACGCCAGCCGCGACGTCTCCAGCCTGATCAAGAGCGAGATCGCGCTCGCCAAGTCCGAGCTCAAGGTCTCGGTCAAGGCCGGGGGCATCAGCATCGCGATGTTCGCCGCCGCCGCCTTCCTCGGGCTGCTGGCGATCATCATGCTCTCGATCGCATTCGCCTACTTCGTGCACATGACGGGTCTCGACCTCGCGTGGTGCTTCCTGATCGTCTTCGCTGCCTACCTGCTCGTCGCCGGCCTGCTGGGGTTCATCGGGGTCCGCAAGATCAAGCAGGTCAAGGCCCCCGAGCGCTCGATCAAGCAGGCCAGGGACAACAGGGCCCTGCTCAAGCGCGGCTGAGCGGTCGCCGTACGCCGCTCCGGTTCACCCTGTTCGGCACCCCTACACGCAGTTCCCGCTCGACGTCTTCGTCGCCGAGCGCAGCCCGGAGGCAGCGGCCCGGCCCACCTGGTCGGCGGTCAGGGCGTAGCCGGTGGCCTTGTCGCTCACCGACGCGGCGAAGACCACGCCGAGCACGCGTCCCTGCGTCGAGACGACCGGGCCGCCGGAGTTGCCCGGGCGGATCCGCCCCCGGAGCGAGAACACGTTGCGGGTCACCGTGCCGTTTCCGTAGATGTCGGGTGAGCGCAGCCGCTGCTCGCTTCGGATCCGGACAGGCTGGGCGTTGAACGGCCCGTCCTGCGGGAACCCGAGTGCCGCTCCCTGCTGGCTCTCCTTGCCGTGCGTGTCGAACCCGATCGTGGGCCCGTCGAGACCGGGTACCTCGATCACGGCGATGTCCACGTCGGGGTTGTAGTAGACGACCGTCCCCTTCACCGACTGCTCGCCCACCTGGACCATCGGCTCGGTGACGCCGGCGACGACGTGGGCGTTGGTCATCAGCTTGTTCGGGGCGTAGAGGAAACTGGTCCCCTCGACGCCGCTACCGCACCTGTTGTTGCTGCGGATCTTGAACACACTCCTGGCGGCGTCACGGATTTCCGGGTCACGCAGGACGCGGCGCTGAGCCGGGGCAACCTTGGCGATGCGCTCGGGGGCGAACGGCTCGAGGTAGCGCGGGAAGCTCGAGCCGACCACCCTGTCGAAGGACCGCAGTGCCTGCTGGGCCTGGATCGGCATCACGTCGTTGATCCTCTTGAGCACCTGGGAGTGACGCACCTGCGGGCTGATCCCCGGGATCTGCGACCCGCTGATCGCGACTCCGAGCCCCCAGGAGACGAGCAGCACGGCGACCAGGCTGAGCGCCGCCCCGCCGACGGCGTCCACCGCCCGGATCGGCTGCCAGGTGATCCGCGCGCGCAGCCTCGAGCCGAAGTACTGGAGGACCGCCTGTCCCAGGGAGGCCATCACCAGTACGACGAACAGGGCGCCCAGAGACACCCAGAGCGATCGAGCCGCATTCCCGAGGAGCATCGGCGCCAGCCAGAACCCGGTCAGGCCCCCGAGCAGCAGACCGGCGGTCGCACAGGCGCCGGTGATGAAGCCCTGCCAGTAACCGGAGAGCGCATAGGCGAGCGCCAGCACGACCAGGCACCAGTCGAGGAGGTTCATCCGATCCCTTCGCTGGGGTCTGGCGGGACGAGGGTGGTGCATGAAGCGGGGCCGAAGACAGGGACTGGATCAATCTTGGCCCAGGCCGAACATGTAGTCCGGCAATTCCCGCTCCACGGACGCGTCCCATGGACGGGTGAGGCCCACGTGGTCGAAAAGCCTGTTGACCAGACCGGCCGTGAAGCCCCACAGGATCAGGTCCTTGGTGTCGCCGATCAGGAAACCGGGGCTGCTGTAGCCCAGCGGGTTCACGACGGTCACGCGGTGCTGCGGGTCCAGGAGCTCCTCGATCGGCACTCGCAGCACGGCGTTGACCTCGCGGGGATCGACCACCTCTACCCGGGAGGGATCTCTCCACCAGGCGAGGACGGTGGTGACGGCGAAGTTGCTCGGGGGGAGCCAGAGCTCGGGCAAGGTGCCGAAGACCTCCACCCCGGCAGGATCGAGACCGGTCTCCTCCTCGGCCTCCCGCAGCGCGGCCGCCGTGGGAGAAGCGTCGGTGTCGTCGATCGCCCCCCCGGGAAAGGAGACCTGACCGGGGTGGGAGCGCATGCCGTGGGCCCGCTCGGTCAACAACAGGTCGGGACCGTCCGGCCCTTCGCCGAAGAGCATCAGCACCGCACCCTTGCGGGCGTCCGAACCCTCCGGCGGGACGAACCGACTGATGTCATCGGCGGTGATCGTGCCGGCACCCTGGCGGATGGGTTCGAGCCAGTCCGGCAGCTCCAGCGAGTCACTCGTCATCTAGACACTCCCAGGTGCTTGCGGACCAGGCTTTCGAGCTGGCCGACCGAGGTGATCTCGATGTACATCTCATGGGCGATCTTGCCGTCCCGGTCAAGCAGGATGAGCTCGGGCATGAACCGGGCCCGCATCCTGCCGTCCGGGTCGCTGTAGAGCGGGTAGTCCACCCCGGTGTCGCGCGCCAGCTTCCTGGCTGCCTGGATCCGGGTCTCCTGGAAGTCGATGCCGAGCACGTCCACCTTGCCGGCGTACTTCTCGGCGAAGGCCTGGTACTGCGGGAGCTCCTTGCGGCACGGCTTGCACCAGCTGGCCCACAGGTTGATCACCATCGGCCCGCGCACGGCGGACAGGTCGACCGACTTGCCGCCGTCGAGCGAGGCGAGGGTGACGTCAGGGAGCCGGTCGGCCGCCTTCTTACTGGCCACCTCGGACGAGCAGCCGCTGAGCACGAGGACCAGAGCGGTCAGGATGCCGAACAGCCGGAAGGTCATGCGGGGCCCTGGGTCTTGACGAGCAGCGCCGCGGCTTCCGGATCGAGGGGTCCCACGCCGTAGGACGGGCACCAGTGGGCGAGCGCGCAGGCACCACAGGCCGGCTTCTTCGCGTGGCACACGCGTCGGCCGTGCCAGATCAGGTGGTGGCTCAGCATGGTCCAGTCGCGCTTGGGAAAGATGGCCCCGATCGCGTGCTCGGCCTTGACCGGGTCGGTCTCCTCGGTCCAGCCCAGACGCCGGATCAGCCGACCGAAGTGGGTGTCGACCGTGATCCCAGGGATGTCGAAGGCGTTGCCGAGCACCACGTTGGCGGTCTTGCGACCCACCCCCGGCAGCTTGACCAGGTCATCGAGGCGCGGTGGCACCTCGCCGCCGTGGTCGGCCACCAACGCCGCCGAGAGCTTCAGCAACGACTCGGTCTTGGCCCGGAAGAACCCGAGCGGCCCGATGATGCGCTCCAGGTCCTCGCGGGGCGCCCCGGCCATCGCGGCAGGGTCCGGGTAGGCGGCGAAGAGGGCGGGCCGCACCGCGTTGACCCGGCGGTCGGTCGTCTGGGCGCTGAGCACGGTGACGACGAGCAGCTGGAACGGGTTGTCGAAGTCGAGCTCGCACCTGGCGTCGGGGTAGGTCTCGGCCAGCACGCGGTTGACCTTGCGTGCGCGTCGGACCAGGGCGGTGTCGGGCACGCCGAACAGGGTACGGCGCCCGCGAAGGCCATCTCCAGACCGGGTTGTCAGCGAGGCCCATGGGGTCGCGTGGCGTCTGGCGTGGCGATGGGACAGACTGTGACCTGAACCACGCGCGAAGCCGTTGGCGGGCGGCACACAGTGAAGGGACATCACGTGGATAACGACGTACTCCGGCAGGCGCCGCTGTTCAGTGCCCTCGACGACGAGGCCGCCGCTGCGTTGCGCGCCTCCATGGGCGAGAACAAGCTCCGCCGCGGAGAGGTGCTCTTCCATGAGGGCGACCCGGGCGACAAGCTCTACATCGTCGCCGAGGGGAAGGTGAAGCTCGGGCGGACCTCCTCGGACGGTCGCGAGAACCTGTTGGCGATCCTCGGGCCGGGGCAGATGTTCGGCGAGCTGTCGCTGTTCGACCCCGGACCCCGCTCTGCGACGGTCACGGCCGTCACCGAGACCACGTTCCTCTCGCTCTCCCACGACCACCTGCTGCGCTGGCTCGAGGGCCGCCCCGGCGTCTCGCTCGGACTGCTCACCCAGCTCGCGGGACGGCTGCGCAAGACCAACGAGGTCGTCGCCGACCTGGTCTTCTCCGACGTCCCGGGCCGCGTCGCCAAGGCGCTGCTCGACCTGGCGGACCGCTTCGGTCGCACCGCCGACGACGGGGTGCACGTGCATCACGACCTCACCCAGGAAGAGCTGGCCCAGCTGGTCGGCGCCTCCCGCGAGACGGTCAACAAGGCACTGGCCGACTTCGCCTCGCGGGGCTGGTTGCGCCTCGAGCCGCGCTCGGTGGTCATCCACGACGTGGAGCGGATGAAGCGTCGCGCTCGCTGAGCACCTCGAGAACTATCCCGGGGTGACCGCCTTCGGCTCGTAGGCGCCCTTGAACCTCAGCGCGTCGATGGTCACCTGGGTGAACACGACCGGATGGTCCGTCGTACGCCGCACCAGCGCGTCGCGGTCGACCGAGTAGTCGGAGAACTCAACCTTCGGGCTGCCCAGGATCCAGTCGATCTGGGTCGGCCTTGGCACGGCGCAGCCCCCGTTGTTGCTGCCTCCCGCCGCGGCGATCAACGGGGTCGAGCCGGTGACGCGGCAGAAGTACTCCGCGCGGTCGTTCATGTCGCCGGTCACGAACTGTGGGATGCCGGTGCTCTCGAGCTGGTTGAACAGGGTGATCTCGCGGCTGGTGGCGACGGCCCGGAACCGACCCTGGTTGCGGAACCGACCCGTGTCGGCCGGGTTGTGGAAGTTGGAGAAGTAGGCCTGGACGCCGGTCTCCTTGTTGCGGAGCAGCACGGACGGCATCTGCCGTACCCGGCCGTTGAAGTAGGGGATGGGTATCGAGCCGGGTTTGACCAGCTCCCAGGTGTCGGTGCGCCAGGCGACCGAGTTCTCGCCGTCCCCGCGGCCCAGGCCGTCCCCCGGATAGATCTCCCAGCCCCGCGCACGGCCCGCGAAGGCGCGGCGCTGGTCGGGCTGGAACTCCTGGAACCCGACCACGCTGACACCGTGCGAGTCCAGGATCGAGACGGCGTTGGCGATGCGCTGCGGACCGGAGGCCATCCGCGAGGCCTTGCCACCACCCCGGGTGTGCGAACTGCCGAGGAGGTTGAAGGTGGCCATCGTGAACTTGACGACCGGCGGCAGTGCGAGCGGTCGCGGACGAACCCGAACCGGGTTGACGTCGACCTGCCTGCGCTCCTCAGCAGGGGTGACCTTGCCGGTGTAGGGGTTCGCGGTCGGTCCGGTCGAGGGCCGGGACGACTGGCTCGGGGCCGCGGAGACGCTCGGCCGGGTCGCGCTCACGGCACCCTGGCCGGGGCTCGGGTCGAGGTCGCCACGGACCCAGAGGAAGCCGGCTCCCCAGACGGCGACCAGCAGCAACACGAACGCTGCCATCCCCAACTTCTGCCGCACGAACGCAAGGTATCCCGGTGGCGGTGACGGCGTTGCGCCAACGGGCGAACGTGGACGATTCGACCAGATCGCCGGAACCCTCGGAAGGTCAGTCGCGGTGCGCCAGGTGGGCCAGCTGCGCCCGCACCGAGAGCTCGGCGGCACCCCAAAGGACGGGGTCGACGTCGGCGTAGACGATCTCCACCACGCGGCGCGGCAGCTCCTCGACGGCGAGCCCTTCTGGATGTGGCGGGTCATTGAGCTGCGCCACGGCCGCCTCCACCTGCACCAGACGTTCCGCACGGTGGGCGATGTAGTAGTCGAGGGCGCCCAGCGCGTCGTCGATCACCGGCCCGTGGCCCGGCCAGATGCTGGCGATCTCGCGGGACTCGGCCAGCCCGTGCAGCCGGTCGAGTGAACCGAGGTAGGCGCCGAGCTGCCCGTCGGGATGCGCCACCACGGTGGTGCCTTGCCCGAGTACGGTGTCGCCGGTGAGAACAGCGGCGTCCGCCGGCAGCACGAATGAGAGCGAGTCGGCGGTGTGTCCCGGGGTGCCCACGACGTGGACCTCGAGGCCGTCGACCTCGACCACGTCGCCGTCACCGAGACCCTCCGAACCGAGGCGGCACCCCGGGTCCAGAGCGCGTACGCCGCACCCCATCCGCTCGGCGAACTCCTTTGCTGACTCGGAGTGGTCGACGTGGTGATGGGTCAGGAGTACGACGCCCACCTGTCCGGCCCGCTCAGCCAACGCTGCAAGATGGGACCCGTCCGGGGGACCCGGGTCGATCACGATCGAACGAGCGGCTCCCGGCTCCCGGAGGATCCAGGTGTTGGTGCCGTCCAGGGTCATCATGTTGGCGTTGGGGGCGAGCAGGCAGTGGGCGCGCTCGCCGAAGGCGCCACCCGCCCAGGGGGCCGGCCCACTCGCTGATCCGCTCATGACCTGCTCTCCAGGAGCGCCTCGAGCCGCACCGGGATGGAG
>JBDSXU010000198.1:0-2672 GCA_039926005.1 Marmoricola sp. | reverse complement strand
CAGACCACCGAGATTGCCAAGATGAAGGACATGCTGAAGCGGTGACGAGGCCCTATGCACCATGGAAGGCTGAGGGCAACCGGGGGCTGATCCGCCCGGCGCACAGGCGTGTTGACTCACCGTCCCTGCGCCCTCAGCAGGCTCGCGACGTGGCACGATCGCCGAGGCGCCTCCGAAGTCCCCCGCCGCCGCTCACGGTCTGATGGCCCAACGGCCCGTCATGCTCATTGGGTCCCCTCCCGAGCTCGTTCCTTGGAGACAGGCTGGAGGCGAGACCCAGGGCAGCGCAGACGCCCCGCGCGCGCCCAGCGGTTCTGCGTGGGTCACGCGCGCGGTCACCGACCCGACCCAACCTGACCCGGTCCGGCCCGGCCCGAGGCGAGCGCTTGAACGCGAGACACTTGGTTAATGGTCACCGACGGTCAGCCGACTGATCGGCAGCGCATCCATGCTGACCTGGAACGGGTGCGAGCCGACCTCCATCTGCTTGTCGCAGGCGCGGCCACGCCAGAGCTGCGTCGCCGCACGGACGGGAGCCGGTGGACCAACGGGCAGATGTTGTGGCACATGGCGTTCGGCTTCCTCATCGTGCGACGACTGCTGCCGCTCGTCCGCCTCTTCGGTCACCTACCCGCCCCGTTCAGCCGCACCTTCGCCGCGGTGCTCAACGCCGGCACCCGACCGTTCCACCACATCAACTACCTCGGTTCCGTCGGCGGCGCGCTCGTGTTCCACGGCCCCCGCCTGACCAGACAGCTCGACCACACCATCGACCTGCTCCACCGCCTCCTCGACGCCGAGTCCGAATCAGCCCTTGGTCGCCGAATGTACTTCCCGGTCGGCTGGGACCCCTTCTTCCACGACACGATGACCCTGGCCGAGGTCTACGCCTACGGCTCCCAGCACTACGACTTCCACCGAGCCCAGCTCACCCTGGGCTGACGCTCCCCCACTGCATGCCCGGACTCTCATGGCGACTCCGCAGCGAATCCCGACCGCGTCCGTGCCGGGGCTGGTGGGAGCCAAAGTGGCGGGATTAGCCGGCGGCTGCCCCCTTGAGTGCCTGCCGTAGGTCCCGGAGCGCGGGGACACCGCGCAGCCCGTCGGGCGTGGAGTAGAGCCGACAGGCGAGTGCGACTGGGACTCCCGGCTGGGCGAACGGGTCTGAGCCGTTGAGCAGAATGGTGGGCGAGCCGATGAAGCCGCGCGAGGTGGCCTGGTCCTCGGTGGCGATGAGGGTGTGGGTTAGCGTGGCATTGACCCTGGTGTCCGCCACCGCGGTCGCGATCAGCTCAGCGGCGGCGGTCTGGTGTGGGCAGTCCGGAACGACCAGCAGCTCGATGTCCATGGTCAGGGAACGTACTTGCCGAGCCAGCGCAGGTTGCCACCGATGAACCGGTTGTGGTGCCAGGCTCGGCGCATCACCTCGGCCCGCAGGTTGCGGAACTTGTCCGGACGAACGCGCCTGGTCCCCGCTTCCCCTCGTCCTCGATCTGCCAAGCCTGCTGGTGCACGTAGTGGGCGCACTGCAGGCAGAGGTGGACCTCGGGATGGTTGCCGAGCTGGACCATCCGTTGGGGGATATCGCTGGTGTCGCAGCACCAGCACGGGCCCTCTCCCTTGTCGTGGGAGTCGATGGCGGTGATGACCGATTCAGCGCTCATGGGGCCAGTGTGCGCGTGCGGTCCACACCCGGGTCCTGGGTTTGGTGCAGCTGGTCAAGCCCAGTGTGCCCTCGGGCCTGTCATAGGGGACAGCCGCCTCCTAGCATCGAGGGCGGAGGAGGTCGGGCCATGCCGGGTCCCGTAGCAGTCGAGATGCTGCTCGAACGTGCCCGGTCCCAACTCGACCGAGTGACCCCCGAACAGCTCACCACCGAAGTCGCGCACGGCGCCGTGGTCATAGACATCCGCCCGAGTTCAAGGCGGTGGCCACGGCTCCGCCAAGCGGCATCAGGTTGGCCACTGCGCTGCCGCTCAGGCTCACAGGAGATTGAGCCGGACTCCCCAGACCCGGCAGAGCGGCGTTGAGCACGGCGAGCAAATGCCTGGTCCGGCGACCCATATGACCGTCAGGAGACCAAGATGTCCCGGGTGACACTTCGTAGCACGGTGCCGACGTCCGAGAGCTCGACCCCGGCCACACCATGAGTAGCGGTCCACAAACCTGCGCCGATGACGCCCAACACGAGAACCGCCTTCACACGTACCCCGCGCGTGGCAGGCCGGCCGACCTCGGCGCCGAGCCCTTTGGGGCGCCGAGGCCAAGACTGGCCGGGCCACCGCGGTCCGCGTCACCGCGATCCGGAAAGACGTGGCCGGAATCCACGCGATCAGTCCACGCCCTTAAGCCCGAAGGACGCCGACCCTCCGGCATCTTCGAGGAGGTCAGCACCCCTGGTCACTTCACCCCTTTCGCGATGCAGGCTCAACCTGTGTTCGCGTAGCGGCCCTTGGCTGGCCTCCGGGCCGAGTGATCATTGATTCAGTCTCGCGGGATCGACCCCGTTGCGAGTTATCAGGTAGTAGTCGCCGATCACGTCGCCGAGCAGGGCTCCCGCCTCGATATCGGCGGGGAAGTGTCCGGCCATGTAGACGCGGGAGTAGTCCACCTGCGCAGCCATCGCACGGTATTCAGCGTCTCGCTCGGGCTGCAGGGTCCCGAGCACGGTC
>JBDSXU010000197.1:0-7027 GCA_039926005.1 Marmoricola sp. | reverse complement strand
GCGATGAGGACATGGAGGAGTACGTCACCCAGCTGGCGGCCGACCACCTGATCCACGGCTGGGATCTGGCCGTGGCCACGGGGGGTGACGCCGAGCTCGACCAGGACCTGGTCATCGACGTGGCCGCGTGGTTCGCGGAGCGGGAGGAGATCTACCGCTCGGCAGGGGCTGTCGGTGCGCATGCCGCAGCGGGGGGCGACGCCCAGTCGAACCTGCTCGCGTCCTTCGGCCGCGACTCCCGATGGGCCGGCGGGACCGACTGATCCGTCACGCAGGTGCGGCGAGTCGGTAGTTGCACGCTTCGCGGGCGCAGCCCTTTCTGGGTGGTGTGAAGAGCCCTTTGGACAACCCCGCTTGCTCGGTTGCCGGCTTCACGGATCCGGTCCTCCCGCAGATCGAACGCCTTGCGACGCCACGACCGTCCGATCTGATCGTCGGCGCTGCCGCGCGTCCGTCATCGGAAGCGGATCCCCCGTGTGGGACGGCCCGGGCAACCGCGTCACTGGGGGCTTGTAGGACGCACAGTCATCGGGATTGTTTCACCCCGCGAATGTCAGCGTCAGTGGGTGCGCGGTGGCGCGGTAGTGCCGCGAAGAACTAGTGAGGACGAGAGGACTACGTCATCGTCCGTCGCGCCCACTGGATGGTCGTCCAGGGCGCGCAGCAGCAAACGTGCGGCGGCCGCGCCTTGTTCTCGTGCGTCCTGGGCCACGGTGGTGAGGTCGTGGACCTCAGCCATCTCGTGGTCGTCGATGCCTACGACCGACATCGCTTGGGGTACCGGCACGCTGGCCCGGCGCAGCGCCCACAGCGCGCCGATGGCTAGCTCGTCGTACTCTGCGAACACCGCGGTCGGGAGCACCGGGCCGGACAGGAGCCGTGCCATGGCGGCCGCACCGCCACGGACGCCATAGGACCCCGTCACCATGAGGTTGTGGTCGACGGCCAGCCCGGCAGTCTGCAGCGAGTGCTCGTAGCCACGACGCCGGTGCGGCGAAGCGATGAACCCGAACGCCGGATCGTCCGGAGCGCCCGCGATGAACCCGATCCGCTGGTGCCCCTGGTGGATCAGGTGGTTGACCGCGGTCTTGGCCGCTGCCGCCTCGTCAATGCGCACCGAGGCCGACCCTGGCACGTGCGCGCCGACACTGACCAACGGGATGTCGAGGGCGCGCAATGCCAGCGTGTGCTCGTCGTTGAGCGGCATGGACAGGGTGAGGATCCCGTCGACTCGACGGGCCAGCGGCATCCGTTCGAAGAAGTGGTCGCGGTCCTCGGCGCTGCCGAGGTGGTAGAGCACCGCGTCGTAACCGCCTCTGCGAAGCACGCCCGCAACGCCGGCGACAACGGTGCTGAAGTACCAGCGGGTGATGAAGGGGACCACGACCGCGACGGCACGGGTGCGACCGGAAGCAAGGCCAGAGCCTTGCGGCGAGACGACGTAGTTCAGCTCCCGTGCGGCATCCAGCACACGTTGCCGGGTTTGAGGGGCGACGTTGGCTTGTCCACTCAGCGACCGCGAAACGGTGGCGGGTGAGACGCCCGCCAACGCGGCGACGTCTTGTATGCCGGATCGCGGGTCGGTGCCGAACCGGACCGGCTCATCGCCCACGGCTCACTCCCAGCCTCCGATCGAGGCCTATTCACGATTGTCCGACCTCGCGATTGATTGCAAACGTTTCCATGAGACTGATCCAATTTACCATTTGCCTCCACATGACTCGTGAAACCCGACAGGCTCAAGGGGTTGCCGCGCCGAAGTGACCTAGGTAACATCCGACTTTGCAAGCGCTTCCAGCACTGATCGACGACTCTCCCTACGCGTTGATGCCGTGGGCAAGCCGACATCGTGGACCATGCTGACCGAGCGCCTCACTACCACGAGGTGAGCTATGACGATGACGAGTGATCAGGTGCCGACCGTTGCCAGTTTGGCCCGGCCGAAGCCGAGATCCGCTGCATGCAGCGAAGCTCCTAGCAGTCCGCCGGGCCTTCCAGGTCATCGGCTCGTTGACCACCTAGGTCCAGCATTGAGGAGGACGCCATGACCGCCAACGTGATCGTCACGGTGGAGCGTCAGTTCGACTATCCGCGACCGTTGGTCTTCCGCGCCTGGACCGAGCCGTCGCAGCTGGCCCACTGGCGTGGTTCCCCCGGCTGGCACGTCGAGACGGACAGCGTGACCGGTGAGCCCAAGCTCGGGGGCCACCACTTCCATGTCAAGGTACGCGACAGCGATCCGGGCACGCGGGTGGGCACAAACGGTGTCTACACCGAGTTCTTCGACCCTGACGTCTTCGTCTCCCGGGAGCGGATCACCGGTGACCCGGGAATCGATCCGGACGTCCCGCTCGAGCTCCGGGTGGAGTTCAACCAGACCGGCCGCGACGGGACCCTGCTCCGGATCATCCAGGGGCCCTACGAGCCGGACGTCGCGGGCTGGCACGGGGAGGCATGGGAGAAGGAGTTGGTCCGACTCCAGGAGTTCCTGGTCAAGAACGGACGACAGGAGGCTAGGTCATGAGCTCGACCGACGAGCGCACTGCTTCACCGCACACCAGCGTGATGCGGCAGAAGCCGCTGATGAACATGCGACAGATCCTGCTGATGAACTTGGGGTTCTTCGGCATCCAATACAGCTTCGGGATGCAACAGACCGCGGTGAACCCGGTCTATGAGTTCCTCGGCGCCAACCCCGGCGATCTGCCCATCCTCAACCTCGCCGGGCCGATCACCGGGCTGTTCATCCAGCCCTTCATCGGGGCTCTGTCAGACCGGACGTGGAGCCCTCGGTGGGGTCGCCGCAAGCCGTTCTTCCTGGTCGGGGCCATCGGCTGCAGCCTGTGCCTGTTCCTGTTCCCCTTCGTGACTGCCGTCTGGATGGCGGTGATGTTGCTGTGGCTGCTGGACGCCAGCAACAACACGGCCATGGAGCCCTACCGCGCCTTCATCGCCGACAAGCTCCCCCCCTCCCAGCTCGGCAAGGGCTTCCTGGCCCAGTCGTTCTTCACCGGCCTCGGCATCACGCTGGCCAACATCTCCCTGTTCGTCTTCCAAAAGCTCATCGACGGTGGCACCGAAGCTGGCATCCCGTACTGGGTGCTCGGCTCGTTCATGCTTGGTGCGGTCTGCTCGATCGGCTCCGTGCTCGTCTCGGTGCTGACCACGCCGGAGATCCCGCCCTCGAAGGAGGAGCTCGCGGCACTACGTGCCAAGAAGGGCGGCCTCGGTCCCGCGCTGAAGGAGATCGTCGAGGCGATCCGCGAGATGCCGCCCGAGCTGCGCAAGCTCGCACTCGTGTACATGTTCCAGTGGTACGGGATGGTCTGCTACTGGCAGTTCGTGGCACTGTCCATCGGCAAGTCAGTGTTCCCCGACACCCAGCAAGGCAAGGAGGACGCTGTCGCGTGGACCGGTCTGGTCAACGGCTGGTACAACATCATCACGTTCAGCGTCGCCTTCGCGCTGGTCGCCTTCGCACGGCGTCGCGGCGCCAAGGTGGTCCACTGCGTGTGCCTGTTGTTGGCAGCCGCCGGGCTCACGATCTTTCCGTTCATCGAGAACAAGTACCTGCTCTTCATCCCGATCATCGGCCTCGGGATCGCCTGGGCCTCCATCATGGGAGTGCCCTACATCATGGCCGTCCGGATGATCCCCTCAACCCGGTATGGCGTCTACATGGGCATCATCAACATGATGATCGTGGTCCCGATGCTGATCCAGTCTGTGACCTTCGGCTGGGTCTACGAGCAGGTGTTGGGAGCCAACCCCAACAACGCGATCGTGTTTGCCGGCGTGCTCCTCGGTCTGGCCGGGCTCGCCATGCTGTGGATCAAGGAACCGCCGATCGTTCGTGACGTCGACGACGTCACCCACATGCCGACTGCCGCGCACTGAGAGGCACATGCCATGACCACTATGAAGGACTACCGCACGATCGTCGTAGGCACCGATGGGTCCGAATTCGCCGGCCCAGTTGTCGCCCGCGCCGCCTGGCTCGCGGTCCGTGACGACGCCGACCTGGTCGTCGTGTGTGCGTTCGCCGAGATGCCCCGCCGGACCGAGGCGATGAACATCCACACCCTTGGCGGCGACCCGCGCGCCGGGCAGGTCCTCGGCCGGGAGTCGGCCGGACGCGCCGTCGAGGCGGCCATTGCCACTGCCCGGGGCGAAGGAGCGACCGTTTCCGCGACCTTTCTCCTCGACGGCGAGCCGTCAAAGGCGCTGATCGCCACCGCACAGGAACGGGCGGCGGACCTAATCGTGCTCGGCGCCGTCCACGACCGATCGCTCGCGGATCGGCTGTTGGGGACAGTGGCCACCGAGGTGACCAAACGGGCCACCTGCGACGTGCTCGTCGTCCGTCCGGCCGATGATCGGGGCGACCTCGAGGTGCCCGAGGACGCAACCTCCGGCTGACGGGCGGCGCCATGGCCGACCAGGTCGAGCTGATCACCTACGCCGATCGACTCGGCGGCGACCTGCCGGGGCTCCGCGACGTCCTCGACGGGCCACTCGCGGGCCTGTTCGGCGGGGTCCACATCCTTCCCTTCTTCACCCCCTACGACGGCGCCGACGCCGGGTTCGACCCGGAGGACCACACCGAAGTTGACGAGCGGCTCGGTACCTGGGGCGACGTCGCCCGGATCGGGGACGAGTTCGACCTGATGGTCGACGTGATCGTCAATCACGTGTCAGCCCGCTCACGGCCCTTCCTCGACTGGCTCGCGCACGGAGACCAGTCCGCGTACAACGGCATGTTCCTCACTTTCGCCGAGGTCTTCGCTCAAGGAGCGACCGAGGAGGACCTGGTGCGGCTGTACCGACCGCGCCCGGGGTTGCCCTTCACACCCTTCCAACTCGCCGACGGGACGAAGCGATTGGTCTGGACAACCTTCACACCCCAGCAGGTCGACGTCGACGTGCGCAGCACGATCACCCGGGAGTACCTCGGCCGCGTGCTCGACCGACTGGCCGCATCGCGGGTGCAGAGAGTGAGGCTCGACGCGATCGGATACGCGGTGAAGACACCGGGCCTGAGCTCGTTCATGACCCCGGAGACCATCGGCTTCATCGGCGAGGTCACCGCCTGGTGCCGCGAGCGCGAGCTTGAGGTCCTGGTCGAGGTGCACTCCTACTACCGCCAGCAGATCGAGATCGCCCGGCAGGTCGACCGTGTCTACGACTTCGCGCTCCCCCCTCTCGTACTGCACGCGCTCACCGCTGCGGATGCCGATCCGCTCCTCGCCTGGCTGCGTGTGCGGCCGGACAACGCCGTGACCGTGCTTGATACCCACGACGGAATCGGTGTCATCGACGTCGGCGCGGACACCGCCGACCCGTCGCGCCTAGGGCTGCTCACCCCGGAACAGATCGACCGGCTCGTCGAGGCCATCCACGAGAAAAGCGGTGGCACCTCGCTGCAGGCGACCGGTGCTGCCGCGTCCAACGTCGACCTCTACCAGGTCAACTGCACCTACTACGACGCCCTCGGCCGCGATGACGACCGCTACCTGCTTGCCCGAGCCCTGCAGTTCCTCACCCCCGGTGTGCCGCAGGTCTACTACGTCGGTCTACTCGCGGGCGGCAACGACATGGACCTGCTGGCACGCAGCAACATCGGCCGCGACGTCAACCGTCACCACTACGACCGCGAGGAGATCGAGCGAGAACTGCAGCGCCCGGTGGTCCAGGCCCTGGCGCGGCTGATCCGGTTCCGCAACACCCACCCGGCCTTCGGCGGGACGTTCAGCGCCACGGGAGCCGGTCCGCGGCTGACCATGACCTGGACCCACCCCGACGAGCACGTCATCCTCGACGCCCGCCTCGACACAGCTTCCGCCACCCTGACCTGGACCGTGCTCGGCGACGAACAAACAGCCGCCCTGAACCAGCTTCCGTGACCAAGCCACGGCACCACCACGGACGGCCTCACAACTCACGCCAAACGGCTCGCACCCCCCACCCCTGGGACAACTCAACCGAAACCCTGCCTGGGCGGGGCACCATCGACCGGCTCCCAAGGTTTCGTTCAACCTCATGACGCGTCCGTAAGCCGAGCAGCACCGGCTCACGGCCGCTACCGACGAGAGCGGTCACACGCGACCGAGAAGCCCCGATCTCGGCTGCCCGGTCAACGCCACCCTGACGCCGGTGTCGATCGCGGCGATACCCAGCCGTCCGCGCCAGGTAGTCCAGAGGGATGCGTGTTCATCGGCGGACACCCGACGGCGCCGCCAAGCGCGCAACGCACCTTGGCGCGCCTATATCGCATGGTGAGCGGGCCGGCCCACAGCCAAGCAGCCGGGAGAGGCACCTGGCGCAGACCTTCGCGAGCCAGGTAGGCCGGCGCGGGCCGAACGAAACGTCGACCGCCTTGAAGGCCAACTTCTCGCTGGTCACAGCCGATGTCGCACACCTTCGGTCTTTCGGCAGCGGCCGGGGAAGCTGACCGCTCGCCCTCCCAGGTCGTCGCCGTCAGTAGGGGACGGGACAATTCTTCTCAGCCCACAGGCCCTCAGCGGTGCTGCCGAACGGCGGAGGTTCGAGCCCATCGACCATCCACAGCTCCCGTGGGGTCTCATCGACGTGGAACTCGGAGTAGAGGCCGCGATCCTTCGTATACGGGGCGACGAGTCGATGGATCGCCTTGCTGAGCCCGCGGCGCTGCCCGGCTCCGTCGCTGTGAACCGCGATGTGCTCGATCACGAATCTGACTGAGTCCTTGGCCTTCTCGCCGCCGATCCAGAAGGACTCAGCTTCGTGCTCCTCGAAGACCACGACGACGTAGAACGCCGGTAGTCCGATGCGGGTGTAGAAGCTTGTGATGTCGCGGGCAAAGTCGCGCTTGTCGTGGGCGGAGTAGATCCCAGCAGAATGGTGGACGGTCCAGAGCGGCATGGCGAGTGCTCCGTTCGGTAGGTCGTGCGGTGTAGGCGGCGGGAGTTGGAAAACTCACCTCAGCGGAACGGCCAGACCCTCAACGGGCCCAGACAGCGCCTCCTTGAACATGCGGGTGATGTCATCG
>JBDSXU010000196.1:0-2707 GCA_039926005.1 Marmoricola sp. | reverse complement strand
GGTCGACACGTTGCGGCACGCGGCCACGATCTGGGCCCGGGACGTCGGCGTCCTGCACGGTGCCCGTACCTACGTCCTGCAGGACGAGGACGGTCAGACTGTCGAGTCGCACTCCATCTCCGCGGGCCTGGACTACCCGGGAGTCGGCCCGCAGCACGCCCACCTCGCGCACATCGGCCGGGCGCACTACCGACCGGTCACCGACACTGCTGCCATGGACGCGATGGCGTTGCTCGCCCGGACCGAGGGCATCATCGCGGCGATCGAGTCCGCCCACGCGATCGCCGGCGCGATGGATCTCGCCCAGGAGCGTCCAGGGTCCACGATCCTGGTCAACCTCTCGGGTCGTGGCGACAAGGACATGGGCACGGCCATCGAGTGGTTCGGTCTGGGGCAGACCCGCAGCGACGGCACCCCCGAGCCGGCCAGCCAGGAACAGATCGCCGAGGGCGCGAAGTGACTTCTGTGTGGGGGACATCGCCGAGGTCCACCTCGGAGGCGTTCGCGAAGGCGCGCGTCGACGGACGAGCGGCACTGGTCGGCTACCTCCCGGCCGGTTTTCCAGACGTGTCAGGAGGGATCGACGCCCTCTACGTCATGGTCGAGTCCGGGTGTGACGTGATCGAGGTCGGTCTGCCCTACAGCGACCCTGTGATGGACGGCCCGACGATCCAGGCTGCCGCCCAGCGTGCGCTCGAGAGAGGGGTCCGGACCAGCGACGTGCTGCGAACCGTGGAGGCCGTCGCAGCGACCGGCACGCCCACTTTGGTGATGACCTACTGGAACCCCGTCGAGCACTACGCCCGCGCCAGCGGCCGCAGTGATGGGCTCAGTGGCGTGGAGCGGTTCGCGAGAGACCTGGCCCGTGCCGGGGGAGCCGGGCTGATCACCCCCGACCTCACCCCCGACTCCGCCGAGGAGTGGATCGCGGCGGCGGACACCCACGACCTCGACAAGATCTTCCTGGTCGCGCCTTCCTCGACCGACCAGCGCCTGCGCTACACCGCTGAGGCATGCCGCGGCTTCGTCTACGCGGCCGCCGTCATGGGCGTGACCGGCGCCCGTGCCTCGACCTCCGACCTAGCCGGCCCCCTGGTCGCGCGGACGCACGCAGTGACCGACCTCCCGGTGGCCGTGGGGCTCGGTGTCTCCAACGGTGACCAGGCCGCCGAGGTCGCCGCCTACGCCGACGGGGTGATCGTGGGATCGGCGTTCGTGCGGGCCCTGCTGGACGCCGAGGACCGGCCCGCCGGTCTCAAGGCGCTCGGGGTCCTCACCGAGGACCTCGCTGCCGGGGTACGCCGTGGCTAGGGCGTTGCTGGCCGTCCTGATGCTGGTGGTGCTCACCGGGTGTGGCTCCGCGGCAGACTCCGGACCGCCCGTCACCGGCGTCAGCATCTCCGACGACGACGGCTACCACGGCATCGCGCTGGCAAGGACCTACGCCGTGCCGGACCAGGTGCTGACCGACACCGACGGCAAGCCGTTCGACCTCGCCACGCAGCCGCGACGCACCCTGGTGTTCTTCGGCTACACCAACTGCCCCGACATCTGCCAGGTCGTGATGAGCACCATCGCCTCGGCGATGGCCAAGCTCTCCGCCGAAGAGCGTCACCAGCTCCAGGTCGCCTTCATCACCACGGACCCGACCCGCGACACGCGAGCGGTGCTGCGCCGCTACCTGGACCGGTTCAACCCGGACTTCGTCGGCGCGACGGGTGCGCTGCGCGCCATCGTGAAGCTCGCGAAGCCGATGGGCATCGACATCTTGAAGGGCCAGAAGCTGCCCAGCGGCGGCTACGAGGTCGAGCACACCACCAACGTCATCGCCGTGCGCGGCGCCACTGGGGATCTGGTCTGGACGGCGAGCACCTCACCCACCGACCTGGCCGACGACCTGAAGAAGATCCTGAAGGCGGACGCATGAACCAGCTGGCCAGCCTGTTGTTACCGAGTCTGTCGATCCCGAGCCCGTCCCAGGGTGTGTGGCACCTCGGTCCACTGCCCCTGCGCGCCTATGCGCTGGCCATCATCCTCGGCGTCTTCGCGGCGGTCTGGATCGGCGAGCGGCGCTGGGTGGCCCGTGGCGGAACGGCCGGCCAGATCGGTGACATCGCGCTGTGGGCGGTGCCTGCCGGCCTCATCGGGGCCCGCGCCTATCACGTCGCCACCGACCACGACCTCTACTTCGGGTCCGGCAAGCACCCCATCGAGGCCCTGGAGATCTGGCACGGCGGCCTCGGGATCTGGGGAGCCATCGCGGGCGGCCTGCTCGGAGCGTGGTTCTACTGCCGGCGTCACGGCGTCCTGCTGCGCCCCCTGGCCGACGCTCTGGCCCCCGGGCTCCTGGTGGCCCAGGCCATCGGCCGGTTCGGCAACTACTTCAACCAGGAGCTCTACGGCAAGCCGACCACGCTGCCCTGGGGTCTGGAGATCGACCCCGCACACTGGCCAGCCGGCAGATCCTTTCCGGACGGGACCGTGTTCCACCCGACCTTCCTCTACGAGGCGCTGTGGAACCTGGTCGGCCTCGCCCTGCTGCTCTATCTCGACCGGCGGTTCAAACTCGGTTTCGGTCGGGTGTTCGCGCTCTACGTGATGATCTACACCTCCGGTCGGGGCTGGATCGAGACATTCCGGATCGACACGATCGAGCTCAACAACGTCTTCGGGCTGAGGTGGGGCGTCTGGATGTCGATCGTCTTGT
>JBDSXU010000195.1:0-5080 GCA_039926005.1 Marmoricola sp. | reverse complement strand
ACTAGGTTGATCCCATGGTCAGGCGGCTTCCGATTCCGGCGTGGACCGTGGGCTACCGACGCGGCTGGCTACGCGGTGACGTCCTCGCGGGCGTGACCATCACGGCCTACCTCATTCCCCAGGTCATGGCGTACGCCGAGGTTGCCGGGCTGTCTGCAGTCGTCGGGCTCTGGGCATCGGTCGGCGCACTCCTCGCCTACGCCATGTTGGGGTCCTCCACGCAGCTGTCGGTGGGTCCGGAATCGACAACGGCGCTGATGACGGCCGCCGCCATCGGAGGACTGGCCACGACCGCGACACACCACTACGCGGACCTGGCCGCCGCGCTGGGCCTGGTGGTGGCCGGCTTCTGTGCACTCGGGTGGATAGGACGGCTGGCCTTCGTGGCCGAGCTCCTCTCCCGCCCGGTGCTCGTCGGCTACATGTCCGGTGTCGCGGTGCTCATGGTCGTCTCCCAACTCGGAAAGCTGACCGGGATCGTGGTGACGGTGGACGGTTTCTGGCCCGAGCTCGCCTACGTCATACGCCACGTGAATGAGGTGCATGCCCCGACCTTCGCGCTGGGCATGACCACTCTGGCCGTGATGCTGGTCGGCAGCATGGTGGCTCCTCGCGCCCCGATGGCGCTGCTCGGCATGGTCGGCGCCGCTGCTTCGGTGGCACTGCTGGATCTGCGCGAACGCGGGATCACCGTGATCGGCTCCATCCCGGCCGGACTCCCCGTCCCAGCGCTGCCGCACGTGTCCCTCGACGGGGTGCTCTCGCTGGTTCCGGCGGCGCTGGGGGTGGCATTCGTCGGCTACACCGACAACATCCTGACCGGGCGCGCTTTCGCCAACCGACATGACGAGCGCATTGACGCCAAGCGGGAGATGCTGGCGCTCGGCGCGGCCAACCTCGCCGCTGGACTGATGCACGGCTTCCCGGTGAGCAGCAGTGCCAGCCGCACGGCAATCGGACACGCGGTGGGCGGACGGACCCAATTGACGGGGCTGCTCACCGCGGCCACCACCGTGCTGGCGGTGTTCACCCTTCGTCCGCTGCTCGGGTCCTTTCCCACCGCCGCTCTCGGCGCGGTAGTCGTCTACGCCGCGCTGAGGTTGATCGACATTGCCGAGTTCCGGCGGCTGTTGGGCTTCCGGCTCAGCGAGTTCCTGATCGCCCTCGCCACCGCGGTCGCCGTCGTGCTGGTCGGGGTCCTACCGGGTGTGCTGGTCGCGATCGGGCTCTCGGTACTCGACCTGCTGCGACGCGTCGCGCGGCCGCACGACGCAATCGAGGGCTTCGTACCCGACCTTGCCGGGATGCACGACGTCGACGACTATCCCGGCGCCACCGTTGTCCCGGGACTGATGGTCTACCGCTACGACTCTCCCCTGTTCTTCGCCAACACCGAGGATTTCCGCAGACGGGCGCTCGCTGCCGTCGCGGGGGCGGCCGAGCCGGTGCGGTGGTTCCTGCTCAACGCCGAGGCGGTCGTCGACATCGACATCACCGCGGTTGACGCTCTTCAGGACGTGCACGAGGAGCTGTCCAGCCGGGGCATCGTCTTCGCGATCGCGCGCATGAAGCAAGACCTGCGTTCAGACCTCGAAGGAACCGACCTGTTGCAGCGAATCGGCGAGGACCACCTCTTCCCGACGCTGCCTACCGCCGTCGAGGCGTTCCGAGCGTGGCAGGCCGGGCAGCAGTAGCGCCAGAACCGGAGCGGCAAACGGGTAGACCCATCGATTGTGCCCATCTCGAAACTGCCGTCCATGAGCCAGTCAGGTTGTCGGCAGGCAGTTCCACCGATCCTGGACGCAACGAGGCGAGGAGAACTGTTGTGAGCGTCATCGAGAGGATCGGGATCCGAGCATCTGACTTCGAGGAACGACCCTGGGGGTCGTGGCAGGTGATCGACCTGGGCTCCGGCCACATGGTCAAGCGCATCAACGTCCACCCGCATTCGCGACTTTCCCTGCCGACGCATGCCCATCGCTCCGAGCACCGGGTGGCGGTCGAGGGCATCGCCACGTGCACTGTCGGACAGCCAGATCCTGGCTGGCAAGGAATGCCAGATTGACGTCCCACGCGGCTTCGTGCACCGGATCGCGAACGACCAGGACGACGAGCTCGTCATCGTCGAGATCCAAGTCGGGGCCTACACGGGCGAGGACGACATCGTTCGTCTGCAGGACGACTACGGCCGTCGCTGAGCAGCGGCTGACTTGAGGTGGAACTGAGAGCGGGCGTGTCGCCGACCAGCTATGTGTGGAAGTCGGCACTGGTCCTGACCCTCGTCGTTGCAGGACTGTGGACCGCGACGCATGGCGTGGCGGGGGCGGCCTGGGGCGACGTACTGACGGTTCTCCGCAACCTGCGGCTCGGTCAGGTGGCTGCGCTCGCTGCCATCTGGTTGGCCGGTCTCGGCGTGTACGCCACCGTCCTCTCGGCGGCCCTTCCCGGTCTGGGAGTACGCCGAAGCCTGCTGTTGAACCTCAGCGGAAGCGCGGTCGCCAACGTCATCCCGTTCGGCGGCGCTGTGGCAACCGGACTGAACTGGCACATGGTGCGGAACTGGGGACACTCCAACCTTGCCTTCGCCACGTTCTGCGTCCTGACCAATGCGCTCGACGTCGCGACGAAGCTGGTCCTGCCCGTGGTGGCCGTCGTCGGTCTGGCCCTCGTGTCCGGGCACGTTCCCACGGCTCTGTGGGTCGTCGCGTCGGTCTGTGCCGCGATCCTGTTTCTCACCTGGGTCGTCCAGGGCGCGGTGCTCAGGACCGGGCCCGAGATCGGTTCAGCGACTCTGACAAGGTCGGACCAGCGACCGACCCGTCAGCTGGCCTCGGTGCTCGATCCCCTGCGCCAGACGGGTTTCCGCACTCGTGAGCTCCTGCTCGAGCACTGGGGTCGGTTGCTTCCCGCGAGCCTGGGCTACGTGGGCGCGCAGGTGGTCCTGCTGGAGTTCAGCCTCCGTGCGGTCGGGCTCCATGCACCGCTGACGGTGGTGTTGATGGCCGCTGCGATCGAACGGCTGAGCAGCCTCGTCCCATTCACACCAGGGGGTGCTGGCGTGGCGGAGATCGGGACCATCGCCTGGCTCGTCGCGAACGGCCTCGACCCTGTCGAGGTGGTCGCGGGCGTGCTCGTCTACCGCTTCTTCCTGATCGCGATGGAGGTGCCGCTGGGCGGCCTCCTGCTCGGCGGTTGGGCCTGGCTCCAACGTGCACCTCGCCGAGCCACGGCTACTTGACCCTGGTGCGCGCCCGGACTGCGAACAGACCGACGACGGTGACGAGCAGGGCCAGGAAGAGGAGGCTGGTGCCGCTCGTCCCGAGGCCCAGCCCACCGTCCCGGGGGTTCGCGGCAAGGAGGTCGCCGATCGAGCCACCCAGCGGCCGCGTCATGACGTACGCCGCCCAGAAGGCCGACACTGCGTTCACCCTGAGGCCGAGGAACGCGACCGTGATCAAGACGACCACCCCACCGAGGACGAGAACCGCGGCCGGGTGACCCAGGGAGAGCTTCTGCGAGAACAGGCCGCCGACCGCCGTACCCAGCGAGAATGTGCAGAGGATCGCGAACCAGTAGAACGCTTCCCGTCGACGGGTGACGACCGTGTGCACGGACAGGGTGTGCTCGCTGCGGTACCAACAGAAGAGCGCCAGGGCGAGGGCCGCCGAGAAGACAGCCGTGGCGATCCACAGGCTGCCCCCGAAACTGTCGACGAGGTCCTCGCAGAGCAGCGTGCCCACCGCGCTCACCAGGATGACGGTGAGCCAGTAGACGCCAGGGACGTAGCGGCGGGTGGTGAACTGCCAGATCAGCACCGTCGCGAGGAGCAGGCTCATGATCGCTGTGCTGGCAGAGAGTCCCAGGCCCAGACTGCGGGTGAGGAAGTTGCCCGCGGTCTCGCCGGTGGTCGTCGAGAGGATCTTGGCGACCCAGAACAGGATCGTCACCTCGGGAACCTTGTTGCGCAGGATCTGTGACCAGGTGTTGTCGACGGACAGGGAGGCGATGACCGTCAACCTGTGCTCCGCGTGGTCGAGCGGTGACGGAGAGGCCATGCCTGGGAGTGTGCGGCCACGCACCTGTCAGCAACCTGACCGATGAGGACCTAGCCTTCTAGGGGCGCGGCAGCCTGAGCGTGAAGCTGGTGGGCGCGCCGATCGAGGTCACGGTCACGTCGCCGCCCAGGGTGCGGGCCACGCGTCTGGCGAGGGCCAGCCCCAGGCCGGCGCCGGTGCTGTCGGGCGCCCGGGTGCCGGCCGCAAACAGGGACTCGGGTTCACCGCCGGCCGGACCGAGGCCGGGGCCGTCGTCGGAAACGGTGATGTCGACGGCGCGGGAGGTCTCCTCCACCGAGATGGTGACGCGACCGGCGGCGTGCTGGACCGCGTTCTCCACCAGGGGCGAGAACGCACGGACGGCGCTCTCGGTGGTGGCGTTGACCCGCAACGACAGGGGGGCGTCGTCCCCACCGCGGATGTCGATGTCCCTGCCGGCCGACTCGGTGCTGTCGAGGGTGGCGGAGATGATCTCTTCGACCGACGTACGCGTGGAGACCTGGTCCTCGTCGCCGCGGGCGATCGCGAGCAGCGTCGTGATGGTCGTGCTCATCTGGTCGATCTGCGTGACCACCCGGTCCAGCCTCTCGCGGGTCCTGGGCTCGGTCGAGGTCATCAGCGCGAGCTCAGCCTCACCTCGGATACCGCTGAGCGGGGTGCGCAACTCGTGTGCGAGCTCGGAGGTCAACCGTTGTTCTCCACGGAGGGCACCGGCGACCCTGTCGAGCAACACGTTCAGCGTGCGGCCGAGGTGTGCGATCTCGTTCTCCGACCCACGATCGTCGAATCGGGCATCGAGCTCCCGCTCACTCCAGTCCTCCGCGAGTCCGGCCATCGCCTCCACGGGAGCGAGCGTGCGCGACATCGTCCAGGCCGCGATCGCCGTGGCCCCCGCCGTCACCAGCACTCCGAGGGCGATGAGACCGACCAGGATATCCATGCGAGTGGACTCATAGGGTTCGAGGCTCTCGGAGACGATGAGGACGCCGGGACCGCGACTGGACCCACCACCGATCCGGACCGGC
>JBDSXU010000194.1:0-5502 GCA_039926005.1 Marmoricola sp. | reverse complement strand
CCTTGAGCAGGGCGTTGGCCGTCTCGATGATCTGGGGCGTGGAACGGTAGTTGCGCACGAGCTCGACGTTCGTGGCACCGGGGAACTTCGCCGGGAACTCGGTCAGGTAGCTCGCTCGTGCACCCGCGAAGGAGTAGATCGTCTGGGCGGGATCACCCACCACGCAGATCTCGTCGCGCCCCCCCAGCCAGAGGTCGAGGAGCGCGGACTGGATCGGGCTGACGTCTTGGAACTCGTCGACGGTGAACCATCGGTATTGCCGGCGCACCTCGGCGGCCACGCGCTCGTCCTCGCAGAGCAGGGCGGCTGCGATGAGCAGGACGTCCTCCATGTCCATCCGGCCCTGGTCGCGCTTGAGCTCCTCATAGCTGCCGAAGACGTGCGCCACGGTGCCTGCGTCCAGCCCGCTAACCTCCCGGCCGCGTCCCGGCGCGATGCGCTCGTAGTCGTCGGGCCGGACGTTGCTCACCTTGGCCCACTCGATCTCGCTGGCCAGGTCGCGCAGCGTCGCCTGGTTGACCTCGACCCGGTTGCGGCGGGCGGCACCGGCCACGACCGGGATCTTGGAGGCCGTCAGCTCGGGCGGCTGGCCGCCGTAGACCTTGGGCCAGAAGTAGCGCACCTGTCGCAGGGCGGCGGAGTGGAACGTGCGGGCCTGCACCGCGGAGGCACCCATCGAGCGCAGCCGGGTGCGCATCTCGCCGGCGGCGCGCGTGGTGAAGGTGACCGCCAGCACCTCCATCGGGTTGTAGACGCCCGAGGCCACGCCGTAGGCGATCCGGTGGGTGATGGCCCGGGTCTTGCCCGTGCCGGCACCGGCGAGCACCCGAACCGGGCCGCGGAGCGCCGTCGCGACCTCACGCTGCTCGGGGTCGAGCGCGCTCAGCAGTTCATCGGCTTGCATCGGAAATGTTCTCCGCCTTCGTGGTGTTGGATCCGGTGTCGAGCGTAGACGCGAGAGAGGACACTCAGTGACCCAGGAGTCCACAGTTGTGGAAACCACGACCGGCTTCACGATGTACACCACCCCGTGGTGTGGATACTGCCATCGGCTCAGGGGCCAGCTGGACCGCGAGGGGATCGCCTACGACGTTGTCGACATCGAGCGGGACCCGTCAGCCGTCGAGATCGTGATGTCGGCCAACAGCGGCAACCAGACGGTGCCGACCCTCGTGTTCAGGGACGGCACGGCCCACACCAACCCGTCGCTGGCGCAAGTCAAGAACAAGATCGCCACTCTCTGAGCTGCGAGATCACCTCGAGCCGCATGTCGGTCACCACTGACCGGGCAGCGGTCCGCCGTACCAGCTCTCGATCAGCGACCGCGAGATCGAGACGCCGCCCGGTAGCACCAGACGACCGGACTCGGCTTCGGTGCGCATCTCGTCGCGGGTGAACCACTGCGCCTCCTCGATCTCCGAGCCGTCCACGTCGATGGCCGTCCGGGTCGCCCGGGCGCTGAACCCGACCATCAGGCTTGCGGGGAGCGGCCACGGCTGGCTGCCGAAGTAGGTCACGTCTCCGACGACGACGCCGGTCTCCTCCCGGACCTCACGGCGTACGGCGTCCTCCATCGTCTCGCCCGGCTCGACGAACCCGGCCAATGTCGAGTAGCGGCCGATCGGCCAGGCCGGGCTGCGACCCAGCAGGGCCCGCTCCCCCGTGCTCGCGGGCTCGCCGTCGGTGACGACCATGATCACAGCGGGATCGGAGCGGGGGAACTGGTCCCGGCCGCAGTTCGTGCAGTGCAGGACGTGGCCCGACTGACGAGACTCGAGAGGCCCTCCGCACCTCGGACAGTGCTTGGTCGACCAGTGCCACTCGGCCAGCCCGATGGCGTGCAGCACCAACGGGGCGTCGAGGAGATCCTGGTCGGCGAGCGACTGCACGATGGCGCGCAGGACGACCCACTCGTCCCGGTCACCGGGCGCCGTCGACGGTTCCACGATGACGGCGAAGTGCTGCACGCCGGCACGCTCCCCGAGGAGCACCCGCAGACCGTCGGGAGCCTCCTGCGGGGAGACCCAGGTGATCCGGCCCTCGACCGGTCGCAGGCGCGCACCGGCGATGACGAGCACCCGGGTCGACGAGTCGGCCCAGCGCTCCTCCAACCAGCGGTCATCGGTGCGGTGGAGACCGTGCCGGTCGTGCGCGTGCTCGGAGAGGGCGACGTGCGGCAGCACCCTCGGCCGGCTCCCTTCGGGACTCACCGTGTCCCCTCCGGCACGGTCTCGAGCCAGGCGGTGAAGGCGCGGTTGTCGTAGGGCCGGCCCAGGAACTCCTCGACGAGATCAGCAGCGTCCCGGGCCCCACCGGCGGCCAGCACCGTGTCGCGATAGCGGTGTGCCACCTCGGGAGCGAACAGGTCATCCGGGTCGAACGCCGAGAACATGTCCTTCGCGATCACCAGGCTCCACATGTAGGTGTAGTACGCCGACGCGTAGTCGTCGAGATGGCCGAAACCCGCGTGGAAGTGCGTGTCCGGGAGCAGGGAGACCAGGCCGTAGCGCTCCATCAGGTCGTTCAGCCCGGCCGTCAGGTCCGCCGGGCGCGCCTGGTGGAACCAGTAGGAGATAGCGGCGTACGCCATCTGGGTGCGGACCAAGAAGCCCTTGCCGAACTCCTCGGCGGCGCGCATCCGGACGACCAGGTCCTCGGGGATCGGCACGCCCTCGGCATCGGTCGCGAAGCTGCCGAGCACGGCCGGGTCCCAGGCCCACTCCTCGAGCATCTGCGAGGGGGCCTCCACGAAGTCCCACTCGGTGGCGACGCCCGAGAAGCGCACCCACTCGTGACGACCGGCCAGCACGTGGTGCATCAGGTGGCCGAACTCGTGGAACAAGGTGACGACGTGGTCGTGGTCCATCAGCCCTCGCGAGAAGTTGCAGACGAGCACCCCTTCGGGCAGCTGACGCCCCAGCACCCCCGGCGCGAGCGTGAACTGGGCAGCATGGTTGAACTTGCGCGCACGCGGGTGCAGGTCCAGGTGGATCCGCCCGAGCCGTTGCCCGTTCTCGGCCAGTGCCACGTCGTACGACGTCACCTCGCGATGCCACGTCGCAGCGTCGACCTCGGTGTAGGTGAGTCCGAAGAGCCGGCCCGTCACGTCGAGAAGGCCCCGGCGCACGAGCCGCTGGTCGAAGTACCGACGGACCTCCCGGGCATCCACGCCGAACCGGTCCCGCTTGAGCGCCTCGACGTGATGGCGCCAGTTGGAGAAGTCGATGACCTCCTCCCCCTCGGTCGCGGCGTAGGTGAGCAGCTCCTCGATCTCACGGCGGCCGGTGGCATCGGACGCCTCGGTGATCTCGTCGATGAACTCCGCGATCTTGGGACCCTCACCGATCATCTTGACCTCGGCGTCATAGCTCGGCCAGTCGCTGTATCCGAGCAGCCGCGCCTTCTCCTCGCGCAACGCGAGGAGCTCCTGCAGGACCGGGTCGTTCTCGGGCCACCCGATGTTCAGGAACGTGTGCGCGACGGCGCGGCGCATCTCCGGGTCGCGGGCGTGGATCAGGAACGGCAACGTGTCCGGGTACTCCGTGCTGATCTCGACCTGACCCTCTCTGTCCTCGGGGTGGTCAGCCACGAAGTCGTCGGGGAGACCGTCCAGCGCGGCGACCGGCACCGACGTCGTACGCCGTCCGTCGCGGATGACCCGCGAGAACGACTGGGAGAGCTCGCTGGCCCGTCGGTCGAGCTCGCGGAGCCGCTCCCTTGTCTCAGCGTCACGGTCCACCCCGGCCCGGCGAAAGCTGCGCAGCGCGTCTTCGAGAACACGGGCAGCACCCTCGTCGAGCACTGCAGGATTCAGCGAGGAGAGCTGGGCGAAGACCTCGGCATCCAGGTAGAGGTCGGTGCTGAACCTGCGCGCCTCGATCTCGAAGGCCTCAGCAGCCTCCATGACCTGCGCGTCCGGGTGTACGACGCCCATCAGCGAGCTCAGCGCCAGCACACCGGAGAGCGAGATATGGACGTCGTTCCAGACCTGGAGCACCACGCCGTCACCGGCCGGCGCACTCTTCAGCGCCAGCACGTCGTTTCCTGCGTCGCTGAGGCCGGTCGATGCCCGCTCGGTGACCCACTCGAGCCACGCGCCGTCCTCGGCCGGGAGGGTGAGGGGTTCCAGGTCACTGCTCGGGTCCATGACGGCGAGATTAGCCCTAGCCTATTGCCCCATGAGCACCCACATCGGCGCCGATCCCGGTCAGATCGCACCCACCGTGCTGCTGCCGGGCGACCCGCTTCGCGCCCGATGGATCGCAGAGACCTTCCTCGATGACGCGACCTGCTACAGCGAGATCCGGGGCATGTACGGGTTCACGGGGACCTGGCGCGGCCAGCCCGTCTCCGTGCAGGGCTCGGGGATGGGTCAGCCGTCGATGTCGATCTACGTCAACGAGCTGTTCAAGGACTACGACGTGCGCCGGGTCCTACGAGTCGGTTCCTGCGGCGCACTGACCGAGCAGGTCGCCCTGCGCGACGTCGTGATCGCGTCCGGCGCCTGCACGGACTCCTCCATGAACCGTCTGCGCTTCCACGGGCTCGACTACGCCGCGGTGGCCGACTTCGACCTGCTGCGAGCCGCGCACGAGGCCGCCTCGGCCCGCGACGATGTCACTGCCCACGTTGGTCTGGTCTTTTCCGGCGACTCGTTCTACTCGCCACGTCCGGAGCTGATGGCGCCGATGGTCGAGCATGGTGTCCTGGCAGTGGAGATGGAGGCGTGCGCGCTCTACACACTGGCCGCGTCCTACGGTCGCGGGGCGCTCGCGATCTGCACGGTGAGCGACCACCTGGTCACGGGCGAGGAGGCGACATCGCAGGAACGCGAGCAGACCTATTCCCCGATGATCGAGATCGCACTCGCGGCCGCGCTAGAAGGCTAGGGGTGGGCTTCCAAGCTGAGCAGACTCAGTGCCGCTCGATGGCCACGACCTGCTGCTCGACAACGACGCCCTGCTGGGCGGGCACGCGCTGCTCGTTGACCCGCGACGGCAGACGTACGCAGTTGATCGTGTCCTGGCGTACGACGCACACGTCGCCGTTGTTCTCCAAGACGGCGACACCGTGACCGTCGCTGTTGAGCACCCGGCCCGTGATCCACTCGCCGCCGATGTGCATGCGCACGGTCAGCTCGTCGTCCTTGGCGCGGTCGAGGGCCTGCCCGATCGTGAGCAACATCGTCGATCCGAACACCGTCGCCCTCTTCCGCTGTCCCAAACTGCGCCGTTTCGACGATTTTTGTCTACTACATGTGTTTTGCATAGTTAAGTAGGGGATCCGCCCATTACTGGTCTACACCGCTCGGGTCGACCGCGATCAGCATCCGCTGAAGCGCTTGACGATCGGGCAGGTCGTCGATCCGCACTGTCTCGCCAGAGCGCACGTAGTGGAACGCGGCCCGCACCTGCTCGAGTGGCGCGCCCATCAGCTCAGCCCAGGCAACGCGGTAGATCGCGAGCTGCAGGGAGTCGGCGTTCTGCCTCTGGTTGGTCTTCC
>JBDSXU010000193.1:0-4999 GCA_039926005.1 Marmoricola sp. | reverse complement strand
CAGGTATGAGTGCACAGCCCTACCCAATTCGTTGTCCGTGCACCGGTCCGCCATCGAGTACGCCGCGTATGTGGGCGATCGTGCCCTCTGGCTTGTAGAGGTCGGCCCACACGATCCGGATGCACCGCCAGCCGGTGAGCCGGCAGATCGTCTCCTCGCGCTTCTTCTCACGAAGGATGGTGTCGACAACTGACTCGCCTTCCCTTCGGTACTTCTCGTACTTCACCTTGCCGTCGAACTCGAGGAAGACGCCGTACGCCGCCCACGCGAAGTCGACTCGTGCGAAGAGGTTTCCTCGCTCGTCGTAGACCGTGTACTGCGGCTCAGCCTTGGGCAGTCCGCCGCGCCAGAACAGGTAGTTGGACCGAGACTCTCCAACTGACTCAAGCCTGCCGTCGGCCAGGCGGATCGTCAGGTCGGTCGCGAGTGTCCCCGGGGAGAGGTTCATCGCCGCTGCTCTGGAGCGCAATTCGGGTTTGTCCAGGGCCTTGGTGTGGAGCAGCCAGTCCATCGACACGAGGCTGTGCTCGACGTCGACGATGCGCGTCATATCGAGGGCCGTCCGCACTGCAGACGTCACCGGCATGTCGGCGATCTCCGTGACGTCGCCCGGAAGGACTCGCCCCCGGTGCTGGGCAACGCCCGCCTCGCGACGACCAGCTCGACCGTCCAGCCGGGTGGTGTGGACGTCGTCCAACGGCAGGTCCCACAACGGCGCACCCATCGCGATCAGTGCTGTGGTGTGTGAAAGGGCCATCGCTGAGTGCGCGGTGCGCAGTACCGCCCGTGCCGTGAGTAGGTGCCTGGCCGTCTCGTCCAGCGGCTGCCACTGGTCCCCGAACACGTAGGCGCCGTGCCGGACTCGGTGGATCTGTCGGGCCTTCATTGCTCGGTGCAGCGCTCGGTCGTCGTACCCGAGCGCGATCGCTTCACGGCGCAGGAATATGCCGTGCTCATCGCAGATGGATCTCAGTTCGTCGGTCATGCGGTGAGCATCGGCAGTCAGGAGAGACGGCGCACGGATCAAATCTCCGACCTGTGGATTGGCAGCGGTCGTCTGGTGGGTGTGGACGCAAAAGGGGCAGGGATGACGGGCATCTCCGGATGTTGTGGCCCGATGTATCGCCGTACAACGACCGGAGTCCCCGGCCGGCCGGGGAAACCTGCACCCAACTCAGGGGGCTGCAGCAGCGGACCGCCGCCGGACGAGGTTCGTCGGGAGGATCAACCCGGCGGGCTCGTGGTCGATCCCGAGGAGGGCGTCGAGGAGGATGCGGGCGCCGAGGCGACCGAGCTCGTGGGCCGGCTGGGCAACGGTGGTGAGGTCGAAGTACTCCGAGAGCTCGTGGTCGTCGATGCCGACCACGGAGATGTCCTCGGGGACGCGGAGGCCGGCCTCGCGGAGGGCGTGGGTGGCACCGATAGCCATCTCGTCGGAGGCCGCGAAGATCGCGGTGGGCAGGTTCGATGCCTCGAGGAGGCGTCGGCACGCGGTCAGGCCGCCGAGGGCGCTGAAGTCGCCGGTCACCTCCCAGGCCGGGTCGACGGCCAGCCCGGCATCGGCCATCGTCTGCCGGTAGCCCTTGAGCCGGTCGCCCGGGACCGAGAGCTCCAGCCCTGCGTGCTCGGGGTCGGGGGTTCCGCCGACGTGGGCGATGCGTTCGTGGCCGAGGTCGATGAGGTGCTGCACGGCCGTGGTCGCGGCGAGTACGTCGTCGATGCGGACGCTGGGCCATTCCGGCACGTAGCCGCCGACCACGACGGTGGGGGATCCGACCTTGGTGAGCGAGGCGATCTCCTCCGGGGTCGGTCGCACCGCCAGCACCATGACGGCGTCGACCCGCTTGCTCAGCAGGTGCGTGGAGAACAGCCGGTGTCGGGCTTCCGGGTCGCCGGTGATGTCGTAGAGGAGGACGTCGTAACCCTCACTGCGCAGCAACTCCTCGGCGCCGTGGATGACGGAGCCGAAGAACCAGCGGGTCACGTTCGGGACGACGACACCGATGGTCCGCGTCTGTCCGCTGGCCAGGCTGGCGGCGTGGGGGGAGGCGACGTACTCCATCCGGGCGGCTGCGGCGAGCACACGTTCCCGCGTCTCGTCGGAGACCCGGGGCAGTCCGCGGAGGGCGCGCGAGACCGTGGCCGTGGAGACCCCGGCCTCGCGGGCCACGTCCTTGATCCCACTCATCCCTCGATGTCCTTCCGCGTGCTGGCTGCCCGAACCCTACGACGGAGCGGTCCTCCCACGGTGCCGATCCTGCATCAGCTTCGCGACCCAGCGGTATGACTGCTTCGGCGTACGCCGAAGGTCGCCGCGGTCCACGCTGACCAGGCCGAAGTGCATGGTGTAGCCGTGCGACCACTCGAAGTTGTCCATCAGCGTCCACAACACGTAGGTCCGCACGTCCGCGCCGGACTCCCGGGCAGCCTCGATCGCCGCCAGGTGCGTGCGCAGGTAGTCGATCCGGTCGGCGTCGTCCACGATCCCGTCGGCCAGCCTCGTCTTGTCCGCGAACGCAGCACCGTTCTCGGTGACCACGAGCGGCAGGCCCGTACGTCGATAGGTGTCGACCAGGAGCTCCTCGAGGCCCTGAGGTGAGATCTCCCAGGCGATGTCGGTGCGCGGGTGGCGCGGGGTGAACCTGAAGTCCTCGACGCCTGGGAAGGCCGCCACCTCTGCGTCGCCACCGTCGTCGACGATGTCCTCGACCAGCGAAGCGTCCGGCGCAGAGTCCGGCGCAGAGTCCGGCGAAGCGTCCGGCAGGGCGACGTCGACCCGCGCCGGCGTGTAGTAGTTCACCCCGAGCCAGTCGGCCGACCCGCGGACCAGCTCGAGGTCACCGGGACGGACCAGCTCCGGGTCTGCCAGGACCGGGGCAACGCGCAGGGTGCCTGCGTCGTACGCGCCGTCCACGAGGGGACCCAGCCAGATCCGGTTGCGGATCGCGTCGACGCCGTCGGCTGCGAGGGCGACCGCAGGACTGTCGGCCCACACGGGCGTGAGGTTGAGAACGAGGCCGACGGTGTCGGCCCCGGCGGCTCGCATGCGGCTGGCGGCCAGCCCGTGGCTCAGCAGGAGGTGGTGCGCCGCTCGGTGTGCCGACGTGTCGACCTGCTTGCCGGGAGCGTGCCGACCCGAGCCATAGCCGAGGTAGGCCGCGCACCAGGGCTCGTTGAGTGTCGCCCAGACACGGACCCGGTCGCCGAGGCGGTCGTGCACCACCATCGCGTAGTCGGCGAAGTGCTCGGCGGTCTCCCGCACCAGCCAGCCGCCCTGGTCCTCCAGTCCCTGAGGCAGGTCCCAGTGGTACAGCGTGGCCATCGGCTCGATGCCCCGCCCGAGCAGCCCGTCGACCAGCCGCTCGTAGTAGTCCAGACCCCGCGCCTGCACGGCACCACTGCCGAGCGGGACGATCCGCGGCCAGGAGATCGAGAACCGGTAGTACCGCACCCCGAGTCCCGCGACGAGCTCGAGGTCGGGCCCGGGATCGGGGTAGGACGCACAGGCGACGGAGCCGTCCGTGCCGTCGTCGATTGCGCCGGGGACACGGGTGAAGGTGTCCCAGATCGACGGGCCCTTGCCGTCGGCGTCGGGCGCGCCCTCGATCTGGTACGCCGCGCTCGCCACCCCGAACGAGAGGTGCCTCCCGTCGTCCAGTCCCTTGCCCATCTCAGCCCTTGACGCTTCCGGCCAGCAGGCCACGCAGGAAGAACCGCTGCAGGCTCAGGAAGACGATCAGCGGGACGACCAGCGAGACGAACGCACCGGCGGAGAGCAGGTGCCAGTCGGCGCCCCGGGTGCCTGACAGCTCGGCGAGCCGCACCGTGAGTGGGGAGACGTCGAGGTTGCCGCCGCCGAAGACGAGGGCGACGAGGAGGTCGTTCCAGACCCAGAGGAACTGGAAGATCCCGAACGCCGCGATTGCGGGCACCATCAGGGGCAGCATGATCCGGCTGAAGATCTGGACGTGGCCGGCGCCGTCCACGCGTGCCGACTCCACCAGCTCGCCGGGGATCTCGCGCATGAAGTTGTGCAGCAGGTAGATGGCCAGCGGCAGCGCGAAGATCGTGTGGGAGAGCCAGATCGTGTAGAAGCCGCCGCCGGGTGCCTCAGGCCCCGCGAGGGAAGGCAGGCCGAACGGCGGCGACACGTAGAGGGACAGCAGCGGGATCATCGTGACCTGGATCGGCACGATCTGCATCGCGAAGACCGCGACGAACAAGAGGTTGCGTCCCGGGAACTTCATCCAGGCGAAGGCGTACGCCGCCATCGAGGCGAGCGTGATCGGGATGAGGACGCTGGGGATCGTGATCACGATCGAGTTCACGAAGAACGTCGCGAGGTCGGTGTCGCTGCCGGTCAGCACCGATTTGTAGTTCTCGAGGGTGACCGACGGGTTGCCGAAGAACGTCCACCAGCCGCTGCCCTTGACGTCGTTCTCCGGCCGGAAGGAGGAGATGAACAGGCCCAGCGTCGGGATGGTCCAGAGCACCGCGATCAGCACCGCGGTCAGGGAGGCCCACGGGGAGGTGAGCTTCTTGTTCGCGCTCTCGGCGGCCAGGCTCACCCGACCAGTGAGGGTCAGGGTCGGGGACGTGGCGGTGGTGGTGGTCATCGGGCCTCCAGGCGCCGCATCTGGCGGATGTTGTAGACGATGATCGGAGTCACCAGCGCGAACAGGAGCACGGCCAGCGCAGCCCCGAGCCCGCCGTTGAACGAGCGGAAGCTCTGCACATAGAACTCGTAGGCCAGGACGCTGGTGTCGAAGTTGCCGCCGGTCGCCGTACGCACGATGTCGAACACCTTCAGCGTGGCGATGCTGATCGTGGTGAGTACGACGATCAGGGACGGCCGGATCATCGGGACGGTGACGTGGCGGAACATCTGCAGGGCACTGGCGCCGTCGAGCCGGGCGGAGTCGATGATGTCGCCAGGGATGGCCCTGATCGCGGCCGACAGGACCGTCATCGCGAACCCGGCCTGGACCCAGATCATGAT
>JBDSXU010000192.1:0-2781 GCA_039926005.1 Marmoricola sp. | reverse complement strand
GTGCTCGCGGCCGGTCTGCTCGGCGTCGACTCCTCGGGACTGCCTCTCTTGCCCAACGGCCCCGGCCTGCCGCTCCTCGGCGAGCACGCCCGCGGCCGCTTCACGCGACCACACCTGCGCGGTCAGCGCGACGGTGGTCGTGACTGGTCGACGAAGTTCGACTGCACCGCCATCGAGGAGGACGACCGCCGGCTCCGGGTGGACCTCGTCGACAAGACCGCGGGCCTCGGCCTGGTCACCGAGGTCGAGTCGGTCACCGGCGGCTCGCTGAGGATCCGGCACACACTGACCAACCAGGGCGAGGACGACTATGCCCTCGAAGGCCTCGACGTGGTGCTGCCCGCGCCGGACCACCTGGTGGAGGTGCTGGACTTCACCGGCCGGCACGAACGCGAGCGCAACCCGCAGCGTCACGAGGTCACCGATGGCCTGTGGCTGCGGGAGTCACGCACCGGACGCCCCGGTCTTGGCGCAGCCACGATGGCGGTCCTCGGCACCCCCGGCTTCTCCACGACGTACGGCGAGGTTCTCGGCGTGCACGTGGCCTGGAGCGGCAACTCCGTGCTCCGGGTCGAGCGCGACCCCGCGACCGGCACCACCATCGGCGGTGGCGAGCTGTTGCTGTTCGGCGAGGTGCGACTGACCAGCGGGCAGAGCTACTCCACCCCCTGGGTCTACATCGCCGCTGCGAACGACGGGCTGGACGGCCTCGCCGCCGTATGGCACGCCCACCAGCGCAGCCTCCCTGCCCACCCGACCCACCAGCCGGTGGTGCTCAACGTGTGGGAAGCCGTCTACTTCGACCACGACCTCCCACGACTCAAGGCGATCGCCGACCGGGCCGCGCGCATCGGTGTCGAACGGTTCGTCCTCGATGACGGCTGGTTCGCCGGTCGCCGCGACGACACGCTCGGGCTGGGCGACTGGTGGGTCGACGCAGACGTCTGGCCCGAGGGCCTCACTCCCCTGGTCGAGCACGTGCACCGGCTCGGGATGCAGTTCGGTCTCTGGATCGAGCCGGAGATGGTGAACCCCGACTCCGACCTCTACCGCGAGCACCCCGACTGGATCCTCTCGGCCGGCGACCGGGTGCCGCTCCTGCATCGCCACCAACTGGTGCTCGACCTGTCCCGGACCGAGGTGCGCCAGCACATCTTCGAGTCGATCAGCGCCGTGCTCTCGGCCTACCCGGTCGACGCAGTGAAGTGGGACCACAACCGCGATCTCCTCGAGGCGGGCAGCGCCGTGCTCGGTGGAGCACCCGTGGTGCACCGGCAGACGATCGGTTTCTACGCGCTGCTCGACGCGCTCCGGGAGGCACACCCCGCGATCGACTGGGAGTCGTGCGCGTCCGGCGGCGGACGGGTCGACCTCGGCGTGCTCGAGCGGGTGCAGCGCATCTGGACCTCAGACATGACCGACGCGGTAGCGCGGCAACAGATCCAGCGGTGGACCACCCAGCTGGTCGCCCCGGAGTACGTCGGCGCGCACATCTCCTCGCCGACCTCACACACCACCGGCCGCACGCTCGGCCTCGACTTCCGTGCCGCGACGGCGCTGTTCGGCTCCTTCGGCTTCGAGTGGGACCTCACCGACGCGACCGAGGACGACCTCGACCGGTTGGCGGAGTGGGTACGCCGCTACCAGCGCTTCCGCCCGATGCTGCACTCCGGCCGAGTGGTTCGCCCGGAGTCCTCAGACTCCACCGTGCTGCTGCACGGCGTGGTCGCAGCGGACGGTTCGGAGGCCCTGCTGGCGCACGTCCAGCTCGAGGAGCCCTCGCACAACCGCGGCGTCTGGGTGCGGGTGCCCGGGCTCGACCCCGCAACGGCGTACGACGCGAGCTGGGAGGGGCCGGTCACCCACACCGCGGCGAGCATGTCCTCACCGCTCCCGGCCCTCGGTCCGACCGACGGGCAGGCGGTGACCGGCCACGCGCTCGCCACTCGCGGGCTCTGGATCCCGCGGCGTCGGCCGGAGACGGTCACGCTGATGCACCTCACGCGCGCCTGAGCAGGCCCGAGCCGGCCTTTTCGGCTACCGATCGGACGTCGCCAAGTGCGATGGGCGATACTCGATGCTCGTGACGACCGAACCAGAGTTCCGATACTCCGACCTGCTCCCGACCGGCGACGACGAGACGCCCTACCGGCTCGTCACCACCGAGGGTGTGTCCACCTTCGAGGCGGACGGCCAGACGTTCCTCCGGGTGTCCCCCGAGGCGATCGAACGGCTCACGTCCGAGGCGATGCACGACATCGCGCACTACCTGCGGCCCGCGCACCTCGCGCAGCTGCGCCGGATCATCGACGACCCCGAGTCGTCGGGCAACGACCGCTTCGTCGCGACGGACCTGCTCAAGAACGTGAACATCTCCGCCGGTGGAGTCCTCCCGATGTGCCAGGACACCGGCACGGCGATCGTGATGGGCAAGAAGTCCGAGGGTGTGCTGACCGGGGTCGATGACGGCGAGGCGATCAGCCGGGGCGTGTACGACGCCTACACCAAGCTCAACCTGCGCTACTCCCAGCTCGCGCCGCTGACGACGTGGGAGGAGAAGAACACTGGGACCAACCTGCCGGCGCAGATCGAGATCTACTCCACCCCCTGCGTCGAGACCCAAGACGGACGACGGAGCCCCGCCTACAAGTTTCTGTTCATGGCCAAGGGCGGCGGCTCGGCCAACAAGTCATTCCTCTTCCAGGAGACCAAGGCAGTCCTGAACCCGAAGGCGATGCTGGAGTTCCTCGACGCGAAGATCCGCTCCCTCGGGACGGCTGC
>JBDSXU010000191.1:0-6797 GCA_039926005.1 Marmoricola sp. | reverse complement strand
CAGTGCCTACTACCAACCGGCCTGGGTGTTCGCCTATGACACCAGGTTCGACCCGATGGTCATCGCGCAGGCGGCGACCCACGAGACCGGACACACCCTGGGCCTCCAGCACGACGGCACCGCGACCCAGGACTACTACGCCGGCACGGCGGGCTGGGGCCCCATCATGGGCTCCTCCCGCACCCGGGCGCTGAGCCAGTTCAGCATCGGCGAGTACGCCGGCGCCAACAACCACGAGGACGACTTCGCGATCATGCAGTCCAACGGGCTGCCGTTGCGACCCGATGACCACGGCAGCTCGATCACGGCCGCCGACATGCTCGGCGCGGAGACGTCGTACGACGTGAGCGGCGTCATCGGCACCCGGCTCGACAGCGACGTCTTCGCGATCAGGTTGCCATGCGTGAGCACCCTGGAGGTCTCCGCCACCGGCATCGGCGCCCAGTCCGCCCTCGACCTGAAGCTCGAGGTCCTGACCGCGGCGGGAACTGTCGTCCAGAGCTCGTCGCCGACTTCCTCCTATGGTGGTTCACCGCCGACGTCCGACGGGATGGACGCCCAGGTCAGCATCCCGACGGCGACTGGCGACTACTACCTACGCGTCGACGGCGTCGGCAACGGCAGCCCGGCCGGATCGGGCTGGTCGGACTACGGCAGCCTCGGACAGTACCGCCTCACCGCCACCGGTTGCCCCGCACTGCCCGTCGCCCCGATCCCGGTGCCGACCCCGACTCCCACACCGACCCCAATACCCGACCCGATCGATCCCCCGACCGATCCCCCGGCCCCCACGCCGGTGCCCACCAAGCCGGGCGCACCGGTCATCAGGACCGGGTCCTCGGGCACGCAGGGCGGCACCGTGAGCGCCGTTGCACGGTGGGCGGCCCCGACGAACATGGGCGCGACTCCGATCACGAATTACCGCGTCCGCGCCCAGAAGCTCGACAGTTCGAACCGGGTGACCCGCACCTACGGCTCGTCGTACCAGCAGCCCGCCGCCCGGTCGCTGACGATGAAGCTGACAAAGGGGCGCTACGTCTTCTCGGTGACGGCCTACAACTCGGTGGGGACCTCACCGTGGTCGCACACCTCGCACGGCGTCTACGCGCGCTGAGCCGCTCGGCTATCCGCCGGCAAGCCTGGTCAGCGCCTTGCGTACGACGGCCGGGTCGTCGGTCTGCCACATGGGCGGCAGGCTGGCCCGCAGGAAGCTGCCGTAGCGCGCCGTGACCAGACGCGGATCCAGGCAGGCCACCACGCCACGGTCGGTGGTCGTGCGGATGAGGCGACCGGACCCCTGCGCGAGCAGCAGGGCTGCATGGGTCGCCGCCACGGTCATGAAGCCGTTGACGCCCGCCTTGTCGGCCGCTCGTTGGCGCGCCGACATCAGCGGGTCGTCGGGTCGAGGGAACGGGATCCGGTCGATGATCACCAGCTGGCAGGTCTCACCGGGCACGTCGAGGCCCTGCCACAGGCTGAGCGTGCCGAACAGGTTGGTGTGCGGGTCGCCGACGAACTGCCGCGCGAGCTCGGGCAGCTGCGCGTCGCCCTGGGCCAGCGTGGTCAGGTGCGGCAGCGCCTCGCGGACGTGCTCGGCAGCTGCCTCGGCCGCGCGCCGGCTCGAGAACAACCCGAGGGTGCGGCCACCGGCGGCATCGACCAGTTCGGTGATCTCGTCGAGGTGTGCCTGCGTCAGCCCGTCGCGGCCCGGCGCCGGCAGGTGCCTGGCCACATAGAGGATCGCCTGCTGCGAGTAGTCGAACGGCGACCCTACGTCGAGGCCCTCCCAGCTGTCCCCCCGGTCCGTCGGGTTCAGCCCGAGTGAGGAGGCGACGGCGTCGAAGTTGCCGCCCAGCTTGAGGGTCGCCGAGGTGAAGATAGCGGTCTTCTCGGCCAGCAGCTTCTCGCGCATCGGTCCGGCCACCTCGAGCGGCGCGACGCACAGCTGGTTGCCGCCCCGGTTGCGCTCGCGCTCGTTGATCCAGAGCACGTCCTTCTCCGAGTCGGCCGCCATCCGTTCGGCGGTCTTGAACAGCTCCTGTGCCCACCCCTTGGCCTGGGTGACCGCGGCATCCCCGGTCTGGCCGGGTCCCGGGGTCTCCTTGGGGAACGCCGAGACCAGGGCTCGGGCTGCGTCGCGCACCAGGGCAAGGGCGTCGGCGAGCTGCTCGGACATCCGGTCGATCCGACCCTGCTGGCCGGCGTCGATGGCCTCTCCCAGCCGATCCCCCGCATCGGCCAGATCGTCGGCCTCGTTGCCCTCGACGTGGCGTCCGGCACGGCGCGAGGTCCGCTCGATCTCCGTGAGCGACAGCTCGTCGGTGGCGGCCTGGGTCACCCGCGCGACGAGCTCGTGCGCCTCGTCGATCACCGCGACGTCGTACTCCGGGATCATCGGGACGCCCTCGATGGCGTCGATCGCGAGCAGGGAGTGGTTGGTCACGATCAGCTGCGAGCGGGCCGCGCGCTCCTTGGCCCGTTCGGCGAAACACTCGGTGCCGTAGGGGCATTTGTTGGCGCCGAGGCACTCGCGGTGGCTCACACTGACCTGGCGCCAGACCCGGTCGGTATGACGGGGGGCGTGGTCGCGCTCGCCCGTTCCGCTCTCGGTCGCCTCCTCCTCGATCCACTCGCGCAGCGACACGACCTCGGCACCGATCGACCCCTCGGGCAGGTCGACGAGGGTGCCCTGGTCGTCGGGTACCCCTTCACGCACGCGGTGCAGGCAGGCGTAGTTGGAGCGTCCCTTGAGCACGGCATAGGTGCCCTTCTCGCCGAGCTGCTCCCTCGCCGCCTCGAAGAGGGCGGGGATGTCACGCTCGACCAGCTGGTGTTGCAGCGCGAGGGTGGCGGTGGCCACGACGACACGGTTGCTGTGCAGCAGCGCCGGCACGAGATAGGCCAGAGACTTGCCGGTTCCGGTGCCGGCCTGGACGAGAAGATGGTGGCGCTGCTCCATCGCCGCGACGACGGCCTCCGCCATGGCCACCTGCCCGGGTCGCTCCTCGCCGCCGAGTGCCTCGACCGCGGCGTCCAGCACGTCGCGCACGCCCCGCTTCTCGACCACCCGAGCACCCTATGTCGTTGGGCGGATTCGCGTGAGAGAGCACACAGGCGCAGGCGGAGCCCCTCTTTCCCGGTTGGTGCTCGTCCCCGGAGTTGGGATAAGCACGTCCGATGTCCACAACCGAGCAGTCCCCAGTCCCGAACCAGGGCGAGCACGACCATCCAGCCCTGGAGAGCCCCGTCGAGGACCCCCAGGTCACCGGTGGACTCGATCGAGTCGTCTTCGGCGTCACGGCCCTGCTGGCGGTCGGATTCCTGGTCTGGGGCTTCCTCGACACGGCTTCGCTGGGCAGCGCTTCCTCCTCGGCCCTCGACTGGACGGTGACCTCGATGGGGTGGCTCTTCGTCCTCACCGCGTCGGCGTTCGTGGTCTTCGTGATCTGGCTGGCGATGGGGCGCTTCGGCGACATCCCCCTGGGCAACGACGACGAGAAGCCGGAGTTCTCGACCGTCTCGTGGATCGCGATGATGTTCAGCGCCGGCATGGGGATCGGGCTGATGTTCTACGGCGTCAGCGAGCCGCTCTCCCACTTCGTCCAGGCGCCTCCCGGCACCGGCGGCGCAGAAAAATCCGAGGCTGTCCAGACCGCGATGGCGACGACGCTGTTCCACTGGACACTGCACCCGTGGGCGATCTACGCCGTTGTGGGCATCGCGATCGCGTACGGCGTCTACCGCAAGGGGCGCCCCCAGCTGATCAGCTCGGCGTTCACGTCGCTGATCGGTCACAAGCACGCGACCGGTCCCGCCGGCCGCGTGATCGACATCCTCGCCATCTTCGCGACGCTCTTCGGCTCAGCCGCCTCGCTCGGTCTTGGTGCCCTCCAGATCGGCAGCGGACTCGAGATCGTCGGTGGCATCGGCAAGATCGGCAACGGCGTGCTGGTCGGCATCATCGCCGTACTCACCGCGGCGTTCATCGCCTCGGCCATCTCAGGCATCGACAAGGGCATCCAGTGGCTGTCCAACATCAACATGGTGCTGGCGCTCGCGCTCGCGCTCTTCGTGTTCGTCGCCGGGCCGACGGTGTTCATCCTCGACCTGATCCCCACCGCGATCGGCTCCTACATCCACGACCTCGCCATGATGTCGGCGCGCACTGAGGCGGCCGGTGGCGACGGCATGGCCGAGTGGCTCTCCACCTGGACGGTCTTCTACTGGGCCTGGTGGCTGTCCTGGACGCCCTTCGTCGGCATGTTCATCGCGCGCATCTCCCGTGGTCGCACCATCCGCCAGTTCGTGACCGGCGTACTCCTCGTCCCCAGCATGGTCAGCCTGGTCTGGTTCGCCATCTTCGGCGGCGCCGCGGTTCACCTCCAGCAGGGCGGTACCGACCTGGCCGGCAAGTCCAGTTCCGAGAGCCAGCTCTTCGGCATGCTGGACCAACTGCCGCTGGCGACCCTCACCTCGATCGTGGTGATGCTCCTGGTCGCGATCTTCTTCGTCTCCGGCGCCGACGCCGCCTCGATCGTCATGGGCACGCTGTCTGAGCGCGGCACACTTGAGCCGAGCAGGTGGACGGTCATCTTCTGGGGTGTCGCGACCGGCGGCGTGGCCGCGGTGATGTTGCTGATCGGCGGCGACTCCGCGCTCACCGGCCTGCAGAACATCACCATCGTGGCGGCCCTACCGTTCGTGGTTGTGATGATCGGACTCTGCTTCGCCCTGGTCAAGGACCTGCGCGCCGACCCGCTGATGGTGCGCCGCCGGTATGCCGTGGAAGCCGTCGAGGGAGCAGTCGTCGAGGGTGTCACCCGGCACGGCGACGCCTTCTCGATCACGGTCGAGGAGTCGGCCGTCGGACCCCGCTTGTAACGCGGGGTTCACGCTGCTGAGTGCCTTCCCAGCGGGGGCCTCAGCAACATGAACCCCGCGTTACAAGGGAATTGGCGCGCCCTCAGAAGCTGACGGTCGGCGCCGTCTGCTGGCCCTCGGGGGCCTGGTAGAAGTCGCGCTTGTGGACGTTGGCAACGCCGGTGAAGAGCATCCACGGGATGGTCTGGGTCAGCTTGTTCAGGGTGGCGACGGCGTCGTTGTAGTACTGCCTCGCGAACGAGATCTGGTTCTCGGTCTCGGCGAGCTGGCTCTGCAGCTCCAGGAAGTTGGTGTTGGCCTTGAGGTCTGGGTAGGCCTCCGCGACCGCGTTCAGGTTCACCAGCGACTGGGTGAGAGCGGCGTCGGCCGCGGCCTTGGCCGGTACGTCGTCCTCGACGGCCGCCTTCGACACCTTGGCCCGCGCGTTGGTGACCTCCTCGAAGACGCCCTTCTCGTGTCCGGCGTAGCCCTTGACGGTCTCGACGAGGTTGGGGATCAGGTCGGCACGCCGGGTGAGCTGTACGTCGATGCCACCGAGCGCCTCCTGGGCACCGATGTCGGTCGTGCGGAGCTTGTTGAAGCCGATGATCCCGAAGCCGGCGAGGGCCACGACGATCACGACGATGACGACGATGACGATCATGATGAAGATCCTGTTTCTCTCGAGGGAGGGGAATCGAACAGCTCGACCAATGTGATTGTCGTGCAGGCGCTCACCAGGAGCCACCTCCGCCGCCGCCACCGCCGCCGCCGCCGGAGAACCCGCCGCCACCGCTGCTGCCGGACGACGAGCTCTGGGTGGCCTCGTAGGCCGAGACGGCGGAGCCGACCGTGGAGGAGAAGTCGTCGGCCATGGAGGCCGCGAAACCACCGCTGCCGTAGTGGAGACCTGAGACGGCGTACAGCGGCATCGGGGGGTCCTCCCCCGTCTCGATGTGGTATTTCTCCGCCCACTCGTCCGCGACCCCGAAGGCCACCGCCCAGGGGATGTAGGCCGTGTAGAGCTCCTTGCGGCCGGAGAAGTCGAAGCGCTGCTCACCCGACGGCGTCGCCAGGACACGTCGGAAACCACCGATGCGCGACCACAGGTCACGGCCGGCGGCGGTGCGCTTGGTGCCCGAGCCGGGCGCGAGCAGCTCTGCGGCGAGCAACGCGAACAGGCCGGGGACCAGCGCGATCACGGACATGTCGAGTGGGTTGAGCAGCGCCAGGAACAGCGTGGCGAGAATAGCCAGGATGACCAGGATCCCGCCTCCGCTGCCGATTCCTGCCGTCGTCATCAGCTTGTTCTGACGGGCCCAGTCCTTCGTCGCCGAGTTGAACTCCGATAGCGCCGACTTGAGCTTCTTGCCCGCGTAGACGCTGGTATCGGCCAGGAACCACGAACCCTTTACGCCGAGCACCGAGACGGCGTACGCCGAGACGGGGTCGAGCTTCGCCCAGGCGTCGGCGTTCCCGCTGTCGTCGATCCTCCAACCGCTGGTGCGCGTGAGACGGGTGGCGCCCTTCTCCGCGGTCTCCATGATGGAGGCGACGAAGTCGTTGGTACCGACCTTCTCGGTGAAAAGGTAGCTGGCCTGCGCGGGTCCGAGGCCCTCGGGCGGCGCGTACATCAGTGGGTACTGCGGCTTGGGCTCGCGCGTCTGCATGGCCAGCAACTGCCCCAACAACCCCGCAAACGCAGCCAGGCCGAGGATCGCGATCAGGGCAATGGTGCTGGGACCGAGGACAGGGTCGAGGCGCACCGGCCACGCCGAGCGCTCCCTCTCGGGAGCGGCCATGTCCACGCGTGTCTTCACGGTCACGGGGGTATTGGGGTTCAGTCGGTCGGTGGTGACCACGAACCCGTTCTCGTCGTCGGTGACCGCCTTGCAGCCGCTGGTCGCGTCCACGCCGAGCGCACACTGCACCCTCCC
>JBDSXU010000190.1:0-1767 GCA_039926005.1 Marmoricola sp. | reverse complement strand
CCAGATCTTCCGCGAGTTCGAGGGCAACGTCGACCCGCGGACCGTCCAGGGATCCGGTGACGTGAAGTACCACCTCGGCGCCGAGGGCGAGTTCCTCTCCGACTCCGGCGACAAGATCAAGGTGTCGGTCGCGGCGAACCCCTCGCACCTCGAGGCCGTCGACCCGGTGCTGGAGGGCATCGCCCGCGCCAAGCAGGACGTGCTCAACAGGGGCGAGGCCTTCCCGGTGCTGCCGCTGCTCGTGCACGGAGACGCGGCGTTCGCCGGCCAGGGCGTGGTCGCCGAGACCCTCAACCTGTCCCAGCTGCGTGGCTACCGCACCGGCGGCACGATCCACGTCGTCGTCAACAACCAGGTCGGCTTCACCACCTCCCCGGCGGCCTCGCGCTCCTCCCTCTACTGCACCGACGTCGCCCGGATGGTCCAGGCGCCGATCTTCCACGTGAACGGCGACGACCCCGAGGCGTGCATGTACGTCGCGCGGCTCGCCTTCGAGTACCGCCAGGCGTTCAACAAGGACGTCGTCATCGACCTGGTCTGCTACCGCCGCCGCGGTCACAACGAGGGTGACGACCCCTCCTACACCCAGCCGCTGATGTACGACCTGATCGAGCAGAAGCGCTCGGTGCGCAAGCTTTACACCGAGTCGTTGATCGGTCGTGGCGACATCACGCTCGAGGAGGCCGAGCAGGTCCTCAAGGACTACCAGCAGCAGCTCGAGCGCGTCTTCACCGAGGTCCGCGAAGCCACCAACTTCCCCGAGAGCTGGACCACGGTCCCGGACTACCCGGAGAAGAGCCATGAGGACTTCACCACCGCGATCCCCCGTGAAACCCTCAAGCGGATCTCGGACGCCTACGTCAGTGCCCCCGACGGCTTCACCGTGCACCCCAAGGTGCTGCCCCAGCTGCAGCGGCGGGCGACGGCCATCAACGAGGGCCCGATCGACTGGGGCACCGGCGAGGTGCTCGCGCTCGGGTCGCTGCTGATGGACGGCAGGCCCGTCCGGCTGGCCGGTCAGGACTCGCGTCGTGGCACGTTCGTCAGTCGTTTCGGCACGATCATCGACCGCACCAACGCCAATGAGTGGACGCCCCTGGCCAACCTCTCCGAGGACCAGGCGAGCTTCTACCTCTACGACTCGCTGCTCTCGGAGTACGCCGCCCTCGGGTTCGAGTACGGCTACTCGGTGGCCCGGCCGAACGCGCTCACGATCTGGGAGGCGCAGTTCGGTGACTTCGTGAACGGCGCCCAGACGGTGATCGACGAGTTCATCAGCTCGAGCCACACCAAGTGGGGCCAGTCCTCGGGCGTCGTACTCCTGCTGCCGCACGGCTACGAGGGCCAGGGGCCGGACCACTCCTCGGCCAGGATCGAACGGTTCCTGACGATGGCCGCCGACGACGCCTTCGTGGTGGCCCAACCCTCGACCCCGGCGAGCTACTTCCACCTGCTGCGCCGGCACGCGCTGGGCGACGCGCACCGCCCGATGATCGTCTTCACGCCGAAGTCCATGCTCAAGCGCAAGGAGGCTGCCTCCAGGCCGGAGAACTTCACCGAGGGCACCTTCCGACCACTGGTCGGCGATGCGGCAGTCGACCCGGGATCAGTCGAGACGTTGCTGCTCTGCAGCGGACGGATCACCTGGGACCTGATGGTCGAGCGCGGCAAGCAGGAGGGCGAGCACCCCACCACGGCGATCGCCCGCTTCGAGCAGCTGTACCCGCGCCCCGAGGAAGAGCTCAAGGCCGAGATCAGCCGGTACCC
>JBDSXU010000189.1:0-5719 GCA_039926005.1 Marmoricola sp. | reverse complement strand
CGATCGGGATCATCAGCAGCGACAGGGCGACCGCACCGCCCAGCCCGATGTGTACGCCGGGGCCGAAGAACAGCACGAACAGCGCGTAGGCGAACAGACCGGCCACGATGGAGGGGATGCCGGTCATCACGTCGACGAGGAAGCGGATCGAGGAGGCCAACCGGGACTTCCCGCCGTACTCCACGAGGTAGATCGCGGACAGCAGGCCGATCGGGACCGAGATCAAGGCGGCGGCACCTGTGATCAGCAGGGTGCCGATGATGGCGTGGAAGATGCCACCCTTCTCCCCGATGATGTTGCGCATCGACCAGGTGAAGAACTTGGCGTCGAGGACGGGCAGACCCTGGCCGACGACGGTCCAGAGCAAGGAGATGAGGGGCACGAAGGCTAGGCCGAGGGCCACCCAGACGAGCCCGGTCACGAACCGGTCGGTGGCCGAGCGGCGGTTCTCCACCACGCGCGACCAGAGGGGGAGCGCCACCAGGTAGAGCAGCAGGGCCACCACCACGATGGCGGCCGGACCCCAACCGCGAAGCAGCCCGACGAGGGCGGAGGCCGCCAGCGCCAGCACGACCACCAGCAGCGGTGCCCACTTCGGCAGCCGCGCGTGGCGCAACGGCACATGTTCCAGGGAAGTGGTGGGCTCGTCGAGGAGCGTGGTCATGCTTTCACCTCACCACGGGAGACGATCCAACGGGCCGCGAAGTTGACCACGAACGTGATCACGAACAGCACCAGTCCGCTGGCGATGAGCGCGTTCACCTTCAGCCCGGTCGCGTCGGCGAACGTCAAGGCGATGTTGGCGGCGATTGTCGAGGGGTTCGTGGAGGAGATCAGGTTGAAGGAGACGATGCCGCTGGCAGAGAGGACCATGGCGACCGCCATCGTCTCGCCGAGCGCACGTCCCAGGCCCAGCATCGCGGCGGAGACGATCCCGGAGCGGGCGTAAGGGAGGACCGAGAGCCGGATCATCTCCCAGCGGGTCGCGCCGAGCGCGAGAGCCGCCTCCTCGTTGAGGCGGGGCGTCTGGGCGAAGATCTCGCGCGAGATGGCTGTGATGATCGGCAGCACCATGATGGCCAGCACGACCGAGGCCGTCAGGATGGTTCGGCCCGTGGTGGAGGCTGGGCCCGCGAAGAACGGGATCCAGCTCGCGTGCGCGGCGAGCCAGTCGTACATCGGCACCATCCGGGGGCCGAGGAACAAGCCGCCCCAGAGCCCGTAGACGACGCTGGGTACGGCAGCGAGCAGATCGACCATGTAGCCGATCAGGACGGCGATCCGTCGCGGCGCGAAGTGCGACACCGTCAAGGCGACCCCGATCGCCAGGGGCAGCGCGATCACCAGGGCGAGCGCGGCGGCCAGCAGGGTGCCGAACACAAGCGGCCAGACGTATGCCGCGAAGTTGGCGGCCCCGTTGAGGTCCGCCGGCCCGGCCGTGAAGGCGGGGAGTCCCTGCACGGTGAGGAAGATCGCCACGCCGGCCAGGGCGAGCAGGATCAGCAGGCCGGCGCTGCGGGTGAGGTTGGCGAAGACCAAGTCACCCAAGCGTCGCTTGGATGACCCGGCCTTCGCCTCGATGGTGCTCACTTCTGACAGGTCTCCGTTTGCTTACTTGGCGGAGATCGAGTCGACGATCTTCTGGGCCTTCACCGCGAACGTCGCCGGGATCGGCGCAGAGCCCGCGTTGTCCGCCGCGTCCTTCTGGCCCTGGTCGCTGACCACGTAGGTCAAGAAGCCCTTCACGAGCTCGGCCTTGGCCTTGTCGTAGGTCGGGCACGCGATCAGGTAGGAGGTCAGCATCAGCGGGTAGGCATCGGCGGTGGTGGTGGTGCGGTCGATCTTCACTGCCATGTCGTTGGCCGGTCGACCCTCCTCGAGCGGGGAGGCCTCGACTGCCTTCGAGGCACCCTCGGCGGAGGGCTCCACCCAGGCGTCGCCGACCTTGATCGAGGCGCTCTTCAGGTCGCCCACCTGGCTGAGGTCGGCGTACCCGATGGTGCCCTTGCCGCCCTGCACCGCCGAGATCATCCCGGAGGTCTGGTTGGCGCCCTCACCGGACTTGATCGGCCACACCTTGTCGGCGGGGTGGCTCCAGGCTCCCTCGCCGGCCTTCTCGAGGTAGTCGGTGAAGTTCTTGGTCGTGCCCGACTCGTCGGAACGGTGCACCGGGTCGATCTTGGTCGAGGGGAGCTTGGCGCCGGGGTTGTCGGCCTTGATGGCCGCGTCGTCCCACGTGGTGACCTTGCCGTCGAAGATGGCGGCCATCGTCTTGGGCGAGAGGTTGAGCTTGTCGACGCCCTCGAGGTTGAACACGACGGCGATGGGGCTCACATAGTTGGGCACCTCGATGGCGTCGGCGCCGCAGCGCTTCTTCGCTGCATCGACCTCGCCCTTCTCGGCGTCGAGGGCGGAGTCGGAACCGGCGAAGTCCACACCGTCGGCGTTGAACTTCTCCACGCCGGCACCAGAGCCGGACGGGTCGTAGTTGATGGTGACGTCGCTGTTGTCCTTCTGGAAGCCGGCACGCCAGGCGTCCATGGCGGACTCCTGGGCGCTGGAACCGGCGCCGTCGAGCTTCCCGGACAGGGCACTGCTGCCGGAACCGGAGCTGGAGGTTTCGTTGTCGGCACCGCACGCAGAGACAGCGAGGCCGAGGGCGAGTGCCGCGACGCCAGGGGCGGCGATGTGGCGAAGGGAAGTGCGGTTCACTTCATTCTCCTGAAAGTAACAGTTGGTGGACGCGGTGAATCTAGGAAGGTGAAGTGGCCGGGTCCGTTGACGTGGGTGAACGCGAGGTGAACGGTGCCCAGCAAGACGACGTCGCCGCAGCGGGAACGAGACGACCGTCACATGAACAACGGCAGGTCAGGGCACATCGGGCGCGACCGCGTGCCGTTCGGTCGCGAAGATCGCGCCACTGCGGTGGTGGCACACGATCAGCTCTGCGGGGGCCAGTGGCGCCTCGCTGAGAGCGAGCAGATCGAAGAGGCGCGGGAGCACCGGGCGATGGCTGCAGAGCACGCTCGGCCCGGGCGTGGTCATCAGGTCGCTGAGCAGCTTACGGGCCGTCGCGTCGTCGTACCCCTCCTATGAGAGGGCCTCGACCTCCACCATGGTGAGTACCTGCGCGGCAGCGTACGGCGCGACCGTCTGGACGCAGCGGATGCTCGAGGAGGTGAGCACCCGTGCGATGCCGTAGGCGTGCAGGATCGGCGAGAGCGCAGCGGCCTGGGCGTTGCCGAGGTCGGCGAGCGGTCGCAACGGATCTGGGCCGTGCCAGCTGCCGCGCTTTTGTGCCTTGGCATGGCGTACGACGACCAGGGTCGACGTCGACTTCCTGCGCTCCCGGAACTGCGTGAGCAGGTCGATGTCGTCGAGGTAGGTGAGCCGCTCGGCCGCCGCGTCCGCCAGGAACCAGCCGAGGTTGTCGACCTCGTCGTTGATCTCGTAGGTCGACACGTCGTCGTCACCGACCACGTGGCCGACCCAGTAGTGCACCAACTTGCTGCGTCCACCGCTCACGGAGTACAGCTGGGGACGCAGCGGGCGCCCGAGCCGGATCTCGACCCCGGTCTCCTCGAGCACCTCACGCACCGCGGTCGCGGTGACATGCTCGCCGGGATCCTGCTTGCCCTTGGGGAAGGACCAGTCGTCGTACTTGGGCCGGTGCACCAGGAGGACCTCGCGCCCCTCGGGACCCTTGCGCGTGACCACCGCACCGGCGGCGACGACGTCCGGAGCTGTCGCGGCCGGCGGCAACGTGTTGGCCATGAGGCGAATCCTGACATGGAGCGGGCTGCAACCCTACGGCTACTCTCGCCCGGGACGCGACTGATCTGGTCGCGAGGTGGTGCAGGACGCACCCGTGACGACCGAGGTGGGTGACCGGGTGGCTGACAGGCGGCTCAATCCACGCACGCTCGTGACCGCCGCGCTCGTGCTCGTGCTTGTCATCGGACTCCTCGTCGTCGGCGCCGTGGTCTGGAAGCGCCTGCACCGAACCCATCTCGAGGAGGCGCTGGGGGTGGTCCCGGCGAGCTCGCTGCGTGTGGGGTTCACCGACTGGGCCGTCGTACGCCAGCGCCTGCACGCCCACCTCGGCGACACGCCCGACACCGCCGCGGTCGAGGGTCTGATGAACAAGGCTTACGACAGCGACTACTCCGCGGCCTCGAGCATCGACGAGGCGGCGGCCGCCCTGCAGTCGACCTTCGGCTTCAGTCCGGCCACCGCCCAGTGGGAGGCCTACGCCCAGGGGCGCAAGGGAGCCACGATGGCCCTCAAGGTCGCTGACGGCACTGACTTCGACGTGCTGGCAGGCAACCTGCGCTCGGCCGGCTACAAGTCGCCGACGAAGGACGACGGGGTGTGGCTGGGCGGTGCCGACCTCGTGGCGGGGATCGACGACACGATCAGCCCGGAGCTGCAGTACGTCGCGCTGCTGAAGGACCGCGAGCTCGTGATCTCCAGCGACAACCCCGACTACGCGGCGAGCGCGGCCAGGGTGGCGGCTGGGGACGGTGGATCCTTCGCCTCGGTGAACGGTGTCGGAGACCTCGCCGACCAGCTCGGTGAGCCTGCCAACGCGATGCTCTGGGGCAAGGACTTCGCCTGCACCGACCTCGCGATGTCCGGTGCCGACGATGATGCGCAGACCCAGGCCGAGACGCGCGTGCAGCAGGCCGGCGGCGTGACCCCATTGTCCGGGCTGGCCATGGGGATGCAGCCCAACCGCACTCTCCGGGTCGCCGAGCACTTCGAGGACTCGGAGCGTGCCGAGAAGAACCTGCGCCCGCGCGCGAAGCTGGCCGTCGGTGAGGCGATCGGCCGCGGCGGCTCGTTCTCCGAGGAGTTCGAACTGACGTCGTCGAAGGCGGTGGGCAGCGACGTACTGCTCGTGCTGAGGCCGCGCACGAAGACGGGCTTCGTGCTCTCCGCCCTGTACGACGGGCCGGTGCTGTTCGCGACCTGCTGAGGCTCAGTTGCCGACGCGCTGGCGGCGGCGCTTGTGGGTGGCGATGAGCATCTCCTGGAGGTTGCGCATCGGCTGGTCGTCGGGGGAGGCGGCATGGCTCCAGGAGCCGTCCGGGTCGAGCTCCCAGCACGCGGTGTGCGGGTCGAAGGCGAGGTCGAGCAGGCGAGTGACCTCGTCGACCTCGGCCGAGGAGGGCAGCCTGACGAGCACCTCGACGCGACGGTCGAGGTTGCGGTGCATCAGGTCCGAGGAGCCGATCCAGACGTTCGGTTCGCCCCCGTTCTGGAACCACATGATGCGACTGTGCTCGAGGTAGCGGCCCAGGATCGAGCGCACCCGGATCGTCTCGGAGAGACCCTTCACGCCGGGGCGTACGGAGCAGATCCCGCGGATGAGCAGCTCGACCGGGACGCCCGCACGCGAGGCCCGGTAGAGCTCGTCGATCAGAGCCTCGTCGACGATCGAGTTGGCCTTGATCCGGATCCGCGCGGGACGACCCGCACGGTGGTGGGCGATCTCGGCCTTGATGGCCTCGGTCAGGCCGCTGCGGACCGAGTCGGGAGCCACCATCAGCTCGGCGTAGGAAGCATTGCGCGAGTAGCCGCTGAGGTTGTTGAACAGGTGCGCGACATCCTCACCGATCGCCTCGTCGGTGGTGAGCAGGCCGAAGTCCTCGTAGAGCCGGGCGGTCTTGGGGTTGTAGTTGCCGGTGCCGATGTGGGTGTAGCGGCGGATGCCCTC
>JBDSXU010000188.1:0-2125 GCA_039926005.1 Marmoricola sp. | reverse complement strand
ATTCCTACCTACCGTAAGGACTCGCCAAACCTGTTGTCTCAATAAATCGTGGTTTGCCCGACCTGGGTTTTACCCGGCCTCCATGGGGCAGAGTGAGCACCAGACGGTTCGGCGGGCCTGTGCAGCTCACGCGCACAGCAGGGTCCACATCACGGGGAGGGAAGCCATGGCAGGCGATAAGGCAGGCGAGGAAGAGACCAACTTCTACCTGATCACGCTGCGAGGCTGCCGCGACACCCTGATCCCCAACGCCACCCACGCGGTGTACGCCGGGCAGGGCGATCCCGGCTCGAGCATCGCGACCGCCATCAACGGCGGCGGCTGGGATTGCACCGAAGGCACCAAGTGGGCCGCCGAGCTGCTCGAGTACACCAAGAAGGTGATGCCCGCCTTCGACGACGCGGCGGCCGATGTCACAGCCGCGATCAACGGTCAACCCGAAAAGGTCCCCAAGGGGAGCCCGCACGGCATCGCCTGGAACCGCATCTGGCACATGCGGCGGTACAACCTTTGACCGGCGGCATGTCCGTCACCATCGACCACCCCACACTCAAGGGCGCTATCGACAAGCTGACCACCTTGGCGAACAGCATCGACAGCCAGCGCAGCGCCCTGACGAGCGGTACGCCGATCTCGCTGCCCAGCCTCTCCGAGGGCACCCTGGGCCAGACCTCGGCGTGGCTGCGCGACCAGGAGCCGATGCTGCAGGGACTGCACGACATCGCGCTTCTCCTGACCGAGAAGGGCGCCACGGTCGCCAGCTTCGTCGTCGGCAGCGCCACCACGGACATCAAGAAGCTGCTCGGCGAGACCCTCGCCGACAAGGCCGAGATGGGGAACCCCAACTTCCCCGAGGACCAGGCGAAGTACCTCGAGATCTTCCAGCGCTGGGAGTACGACCCGGGCACGATGTCCTCCTTCCAGACCGCGCTCGGCCCCGAGGGCACCCTGCGGACCCTGAGCATGTGGGCCGAAGCACCCGCGGACCGCGCCACCGGCGACGCCCCCAACGAAACCCAGACCGATCTCGTCGAGGCGATGAAGCAGAGCCTGGTGTCCGCCAACCAGCCCGGCGGCTTCACCGACACCCAGTCCGTGGACTTCGCGCACGGACTTGTCGCCGCCGCCACGATCGACTCCGAGGACTACTACGGCAGAGGTCCCTACAACCCCTCCGGCGCACTGAACTACCTGCTCTACGACAGCACCTTCAACGACAAGTTCATCGGGACAGTCGCCGCGGACCTCGACCAGTACGAGCGCCAGGACAACGACGGTCACTCCGGGCTGTGGTCCAACCGGCCCGACCAGGGTGTCGCGTTCGGCGACTACATGGACTACGGGCACCACGACCCCTACTCCGGCAACATGGATCCGATGACCGGCCTGATGACGGCCATGTCGCACAACCCCGCCGTCGCGCTCGACTTCTTCGCCGACGATGACGCCGGGGATGGTGAGACCCCGCGCTCGGAGTACTACATCAAGGACCGCAACTGGGACCGGGACGACTACAACGGCATCTCCCAGGTGCTTGACGCCGCCACCACGGACGAATCCATCATCAACGGCTCTCCCGAGGACCAGCAGAAGGCGGCGATGCTCGCTTCGCAGACGGTGCACTACTTCTCCGAGCGGGACAACAAGGACGACCTCCCCGAGATCCTCCACCGGTTCCCGGAGGACGGCGCCTCGGAGGATCTCGCGCACATCCTTTCGACGTACATGCCCTCGGTGCAGACCGGGATGGACCAGCAGCTGAACGAGGGCGACGGGCCGGACGCAGGTTCGTTCCCGATCGACTCGCTGGGCGGCAGGGACACCGCGCCCATGCCGGTGTTCTACGAGGACGGCCTGAAGAACTTCATGCTGATGTCCACCGCGACCGACCAGGGACTCGGTGAGCTGAACGCCGGCATCAACGACTGGCGCGGCGAGAACCTCGGAGCTCTCGCGGACACCTATCAGGCGGCCTACGAGCACGCGGACGGAACCACCGACAACTCCGACGTCCTCTCGGTCACTGACGCCAAGGAGGCGCTCGAGAACGGCATCAAGTCCGACGCCCGCCTCCAGGGCTTCCTCCTCGGCACGATGGGCGAGGACGAGATCCACGACGCGGCCG
>JBDSXU010000187.1:0-6079 GCA_039926005.1 Marmoricola sp. | reverse complement strand
AGTGCAGCGAACCTGATGCAGGGGTTCGGTGTCCGGATGATTCTGGCCCGAATTCTGCGGCAAAGGTTGACTGGGCCGATTGATGCTGGACTGACCCGATCACGCGGTCTGCTGCAACTGCTCGTCTGCGCGACCGGGGCCTCGATCCTCAGCTACCCCATCACCATTTCCGGGATCTGGCTGAGCATCGGTCACTGGTCGTGGGTGGACGGTTGGGTGATCCGCAATTCCTGCGGGACCTTCGTGGTTGCCGCCGCCGTACTCACGATCACGAGTGCGTTCAAGGAGCGGTCGAGCACCCGGCACGGCAGCATGCTCACGGCGGAGCCCCGACCACACAGCAGGCTCGAGCTGGTCGCAGCCACCGCAGTCACGTTGGGGGTGGGCTTCCTGGTCTTCGCTGCACCACAGCAGCTGCCCATCTCGTATGTGTTGATCGCGACCTCGGCCTGGGTCGGCTTCCGGTTCGCTCCGTCCGTCGGAGCCGTGCACTCGCTCGGCCTGGGCACCCTGGCACTCGCGTGCACGCTCGCTGGTTGGGGCCCCTTCGGCGCGATCGAGGACCCGATGGCCGAAGCCGTCGTGGTCCAGCTCTTCGTCGCCGTCACCGCCATGATCGTCCTGCTGCTCGCGTTCGGGGTCACCGAACGCGAGAACCTGACCACCCGCTTGCGCCTGTTGGAGGCGAACGCCAGCGGGCGCGCCGACCTCGTCGATGCAGTGACGATGGTGATGACCGACGGCCTCATCGTGGTCGACGCGAACCTCGACGTGTTGCTGAGCAACCCGGCCGCCGAGCGCATGGCCGGCATCTTCACCGACAGCTCCCAGGTGGCCAACAAGGAGGCGTACGGCGTCTTCCGCCTCGACGGGAGCTCACCGCCGCGCGATGAGCTCCCCCGTGCCCGCGCACTCAAAGGTGAGTTCGTACCCCCCACCGAGCTGCTCTGCATCGATCCCAAGACCGGGGAGCAGAGAATCCTCTCCATCAGCGCGGCACCGTTGCAGCCAGCAGACCCTGACGAACCAGCCCTCGCTGTGATCGTGATGCGCGACGTCACGAAGCTTCGTGCGCAACGACGCGAGCTCGAGAACTTCGCCGGTGTCGTCGCGCACGACCTCAAGACCCCGCTGACAGGCGTGATCAGCTGGGCGGAGATCCTCGAGGAGCAGCTGACCGAGGCGGCCATCGTCGGGGGGCATCCCCTGGGCGAGAGCGTCCAGCGGATCCGATCCTCGGCCGACCGGATGGCCGATCTCATCTCCGACCTGCTCGCCTACACACAGGCCCAGAACGCCGAGCTCTCGGTCGAGTCCGTGTCCCTGGACCAACTGGTCGACCAGATCTCGCGGGACCTGCTCGACACCCACCACCGGGAGGTCCCCGTGGTCGAGCACGAGCCGCTCGGAAACGTTCTGGCCGACCGGATCCTGGTGCGACAGCTGCTCACCAACGTGATCGGCAACGCGGTCAAGTACGTCGCACCCGGGATCGTCCCGCGGATCGTCGTCAGCTCCGCCCCGATGGACGACATGCTCGAGATCTGGGTCAGTGACAACGGCATCGGCATTCCGGGTCAGGAACGCGGCCGGGTCTTCGACAGCTTCTTCCGCGCCTCCGGCACCCGCGAGTACCCGGGAACGGGCCTCGGCCTGGCGATCTGCGCCCAGACCGTCGAGCGCCACGGTGGTCGGATCTCGACTCGCCAGGGCCCCGGCGGCGTCGGCACGACCATGATCTTCACGTTGCCGCTCGACCCTGCTGCCGCGCTCGCGCAGAGCGTTCAGCCCGACCTCGAAGAGGTCATCGCGACTTCCTGACCACGAGTGCCGCCCCACCGTCTCGGCGCTGCTCGTCCACAGGAGCCAGGCATGCGGTGCCGTGTTTGGCCGGGGGTGTGGCGGGTACGCCGTGTCCATGCCTGACTCGCAGACCCCGGAGACCAAGCCCGGCCCCGCAAACCCCCAGGCGGAAGGTGCTGACGCGGCCACCCCACCCGGCGGCCCGCAGCGCCAGGACGGCCCGAGTGGTGGCGTCATCGGTGGTCATGACGACGAAGCCTCCGCGAGCGACACCAACGACAAGCACGCCTCGGAGTCCGGAGGGCACACGATCCCGCTCGAGGATGAGCAGTCCCACCCGGATCCTGAGCCCGAGGAGGACGATGTCCAGGAGGAGAACGCCGAGACGTCGCTCGACCAGCCTTCGGAGGGATGAACCATGACCGAGACACCAGCAGACGACCCGGGGGCAGCCCCGGTCACGGGCATCGAGGAGTCCGATCCCAATGCCGACAGCGCCGAGGGGCTCGCCGGCGACATGGGCGTCAGCAGCGAGCGCAAGGGTCCTGTCCGCGGACAGGCTGGAGAGGTCACCTACGCGGCGGCACCGACTCACCCCGACGACCCTGAGGGCGATCCCCTCCCCGAGCAGTCGGCCCACGACGGCCAGCCCGAGACCAACCCCGAGTCGCCCGGACGTCACGAGTCCGACCCGGACTCGAACCCTCGGCACGGGGTCTAGGGCTCACCTCAGCGCGGGACGGATGCCGCTCGGCGACGCCTGAACGGGACTACTTCGGCGGCATCCGGATGCCGCCGTCGACGCGGATGGTCTCGGCGTTCATGTAGGAGTTGGTGACGCACTCGACGACCATGCTGGCCAGCTCGTCCGGGAGCCCGAGTCGGCGGGGATAGAGCACGCTCTCGCCCAGCTTGGCCTTGAACGCGTCGGCGCCCTCGCCCTCACCGTAGATCGGGGTGTCTATCAGGCCGGGAGCGACGGTGTTGACCCGGATGCCGACGGCGGCGAGGTCGCGGGCGACAGGGAGCGTCATCCCGACCACACCACCCTTGGACGCGGAGTACGCCGCCTGGCCGATCTGCCCGTCGAAGGCAGCCACGCTGGCCATGTTGACGATGGCACCACGCTCGCCGCTCTCGGTGGGCTCGGTGCGCGAGATCGCCGTACCGACGAGGCGGATGCAGTCGAAGGTCCCGATCAGGTTGATCGCGATGACCTTGGAGAAAGCGCCGAGGTCCGCGGCCGAGGCGAACTCACCGTCGCGGCCCACCGTGCGCTGCGCCCAGCCGATGCCGGCCGAGTTCACCAGCACCCGGACCGGGCCGAGCTCCTCGGCCTGGGCGATCGCGGCCTCGATCTGCTCGGTCTTGGTGACGTCGACCGGGGCGAAGACACCGCCGATCTCGTTGGCCAGGGCCTCGCCCTTCTCGGCGTTGAGGTCAGCGACCACGACCCTCGCGCCCTTCGCAGCGAGCTGACGGGCGACGGCTGCCCCGATGCCCGAAGCGCCCCCGGTGACGATTGCACTGGCTCCGTTGATGTCCATGCGCGTGATCCTAGAGGTGGTCCCGGGACGTCATGCGCTCCGGTTGTCGTGACGCCCAGGTCCTAAGAGACGTCCGGGGCGGGTCAGAGCTTGGTGAGGCCCTCGGCGGTGAGCACGGCCGGTCCGGTCATCATGATCCGGCCGTCCTCGGTCCAGACGATCTCCAGGGTGCCCCCCGGGAGGTCGATCGTGTACGGCGTACCGCGCTCCGCCTCGTCGGCCAGGGAGGCGGCGATCATGACGGCGCAGGCGCCCGTGCCACATGACCGGGTCTCGCCCGAGCCGCGCTCGTGCACGCGCATGGCGACATGGTGGTCGCCGCGACGGGCCACGAACTCCACGTTGACGCCGTCGGGATAGGTGGCCGCGTCGTGGCCCGGAGCGTCGAGCAGTGTGCCCGCGTCGGCAAGGTCGTCGACGAACACGACGGCGTGCGGGTTGCCCGTGCTGATGTTGCGCGCCTCGAAGCTGCGGTCCCCCACGGTGACGGTGGTGGTGCCGAGCACCTCGGGTTGTCCCATGTCGACGGTGATCCGGGTCCCGTCGAAGGTCAGCGTCTTGACCCCTGCCCGCGTGGCGATCGGCAGCGGATTGCGCTGGTCCACGTCGGCGTGGGTGGCGAGGAATCGGCCGAGTACGCGGATGCCGTTGCCGCACATCTCGCTGAGCGACCCGTCGGAGTTGCGGTAGTCCATGAACCACATCGCCTCGCCACGCGCCGCGACGGCAGCGGGATCCTCGGTGGCGTCTGTCCGGACCACCCGGATCACCCCGTCGCCGCCGATACCCTGCCGCCGATCGCACAGTAGCGCCACCTGGCCGGCCGAGAGTTCGAACCGTCCATTGGCGTCCGGCACCAGCACGAAATCGTTCTCGGTGCCGTGACCCTTGACGTAGGGGTACTCGTTCACGGGGTGGATCCTGTCACGGTTGGTGGGGGCGGCGGTTTCCTCGGTCAAACGGGGATTCCTGACGTCCTCGGCCGTTGCAACACCCGACGACGTCAGGTTCTGGCCGACAACCCCAACGGTCTTGTCGCTCGGGACGAACTTCGGCGGCTCCTTGTCCCAACCGACCAGACGGCGCGCCCAATCCCACGCGGCCACCGCTCAGGCCACCGGGTTGCGATAGATGTTCTCGGCGTACGACGAGCCGTAGTACTCGTCGAGCTCCTCGACCGTGCGGTCGGGCCGCTCGAGCCGCTGGGCGAGTACGGCGCGACGCGGCACCTGCTCCTCGGGCGACCAGGACGCCGGGTCCCACAGCGACGAGCGGAGGAACGCCTTGGCGCAGTGGTGGAACAGCTCGTCGATCTCGACGACCATCGCCAGCAGCGGCCGGTGACCCTTGACGACCATGTCGTCGAAGAACGGCGCGTCCGAGACCAGGCGCGCGCGACCGTTGACGCGCAGGGTGTCGCCCCGGCCCGGGATGAGGAACAGCATGCCGACGTGGGGGTTCTCGAGGATGTTGCGATAGCTGTCGGCCCGCCGGTTCCCGGGCCGCTCGGCCAGCGCGATCGTCCTCTCGTCGACGACGTGCACCAGGTGGCCGGCGGGGTCACCCTTGGGCGAGGCGTCGCCGGCGCCCGAGGCGGAGGAGGTCGCGACCACGCAGAACGGCGAGGCCCGCAGCCAGGCGATGTCGACGTCGGTCAGGGACGTTCGCGCCTTGTCGCGCGCCAGCGGCGTGGGCTCTCCCAGCAGTTCCGTCAGGGTTTCGACGTCCTGGACCTCGCTCCAGGAATGACGGGCATCCATGGCGTGACCGTACGCCGGGCTGGTGAGGTGATGCCGATCGGCCACCTCGTCGGCGGCATCCTCGGCGGCACGCTGGGCCGCGAGCAGCTCAGCTGATCGCGGCGGCCGCCCGCTCGAGGCGTTGCGGGTCGTCACTGCGCACCCAGCTGATCCGACGGTCCTTGCGGAACCAGCCGTCCTGTCGCCGGGCGAACCTCCGCGTGCGGTTGATCGTCTGTTCCTTCGCCTGGTCCTCGGTGATCTCGCCGTCGAGGAAGGCGAGCACCTGCTGGTAGCCGAGAGCCCGGTACGCCGTACGCCCCTCGCGCAGTCCTGCCCTGGCAAGCGCCCGCACCTCCTCCACGAAGCCGTCGGCCCACATCTGTTCGACCCGCTCCTTGATCCGCAGGTCGAGCACCGCCCGGTCGATGTCCACGCCGACCTGCGCAGCGCCGTCGTAGTGGTAACGCGGGTCGGGCAGCGACGGTGTCCACGGTTGCCCGGTCAGCTCGATGACCTCGAGGGCGCGTACGACGCGACGTCCGTTCTGCGGCAGCATCCGGACCGCGGCGGCCGGGTCGACCTCGACGAGTCGCGCGTACATCGCCTCTGCTCCGACAGCCGCGAGCTCACCCTCGAGCCGAGCCCGGACCTCGGGATCGGTGCCGGGGAACTCGAACTCGTCGAGGATCGCGCGGACGTAGAGCGCCGAACCACCGACGAGAACAGGGGTGACACCGCGCCGGTGGCAGTCATCGATCACCGCGCGCGCCCAGCCCTGGAACTGCGCGACTGTCGCGGGTTCGGTGACGTCGAGCACGTCCATCAGGTGGTGGGTGATGCCACGACGATGATGAGGAGGCAGTTTCGCCGTACCGATGTCCATCCCGCGGTAGACCTGCATCGAGTCGGTGTTCACGATCTCCCCACCGAGCCGCTCGGCGAGGTCGAGGGCGAGGGCGCTCTTCCCCGAGGCCGTCGCACCGACAA